>JBGTMS010000175.1:0-5263 GCA_041743425.1 Zeaxanthinibacter sp.
AAGGGTAGATGAAAATGAATTGTTACTCACAAGAAACGAGATCCATGCCGATGGTGAAAAGGTGGTGAATGAGGACGTTAACAGCCTCCTCATTCAGAAACCTAATAGTGCCGTTCTGGGGTATAACCTTCGACTGAACCTGTATAATCTGGCCAAAGTGGATCCGGATTCTTCCTACCAGGCCTGGTTATATAAAACGGACAAAAGGGAAGAACGCCTTGTCTCCCTGCTTTCCAGAAAACAAGTGGATCGGCTCGGAGAATCCTTTATGGTTAAGGGATACAGTGAGTGGCTGAAGAGCATAGGGGAACCTCCTGTCATTATTGATACCACCAAAACAAGAAGATCTCTTGAACGAATAAGTGCTTACTATGGCAGTAAAGGGTATTTTAATAACACCACCACCTATGAGGTTGACAGCAGCAAACGGGAGAAGCGTGCAAGCATAGATTATCGGATCAATCTAGGAAAGCCCTATAAGATAGATTCTCTTACGAAAAGAATAGATTCCAGGGCAATAGACTCTCTGTATAATCTTCATAAATCTCTTTCCTTTATCCTCGAAGACAAGCAATTTGACCTGGACGATTTCAATTCGGAACGCAAACGGCTTACCACGCTTTTCCGTAATTCTGGGGTTCATAATTTTCAGGAAAGTTCCATTACTTATGACATTGTCCGCGATACGATGCGGCTTGCCGATGATCAGGAAATGGATGTAGAATTAAATATTGACAATCTGAGGAAACGGGGTGATAGCGTCCTGACCACCTCCGAATACAAAGTGCATCGGTTTAATAAAGTAAATATTTACGCCGATTATACTTTTGGGGACCATCTTGAAGCCCTTAAATCTGTGGATTACGAAGACTATACCATTTACTATAAGGATAAACTCCGGTACAAACCCAAGGCCCTGACAGATGCTGTATTCCTTAAAAAGGATAGTGTATACAGGGATATCGACAGGCTTCGTACCTATAGGCAGATGACGAACCTGAATACCTTTAAATACCCGAACATTGAATTTATTGAAGATAGTACCCAGACAAAACTGACTTCCAATATCTATCTGGCTCCCCGTCCAAAATATTCCCTGGGGCTAGATTTTGATGTGACCCACTCCAATATACAACGCATTGGTATCGGATTCAGCACCTCCATGATCACCCGAAATGTCTTTGCCGGGGCGGAGACCCTGAGCATATCGGCCGGAGGAACCTTCGGACTGCTCAGTGATGATAATCTGACGGACGATTTCTTTTCAGAAATTGGCGGGGATATCAACCTGAGTTTTCCCAGAATTTGGTTTCCCTTTATTAGTACCAAGCGGATCATACCCTATTATATGCTTCCCAGGACAAGAGTTTCGGCCGGGACAAGTTTCCAGAAAAATATTGGCCTGGACAAACAAACCTTCAACACCATTTACGGATACAACTGGACGCCTTCGGATTTTCTGAGACATACACTCGAGTTATTGAATATCCAATTTATCCGCAATGTGAATCCGCAAAATTTCTTCAACGTATACGGCAGCTCCTATTCCCGGCTGGATGATCTTGCCGATGCTTATCAGGATAATCCTGACCTTGCGGCAAATTTTGAAGATAGCGGGGATGCGGTTGACCCCAGCCGACTCAATATTCCGGAGGGTACCACCGGATTTACCAATGCCATTCTCAACAGGGAAGTATCTTCCGGAACAGCAGTTTTCAGGGATGTCAGCAGGATTGAGGAGCGCCGGGTGCGTCTGACGGAGAACAACCTCATTTTCACCACCAATTATTCTTTCACAAAAAATAACAGGAACGGACTTACCGACAATAACTTTTATCAGTTTCGTCTGAAAGTCGAAAGTGCCGGCAATTTACTGGCCGGGATCGCCAATATCATTCCCTTTAACAAGAACGAAAACAGGGATCTGCTCGTATTCGGGGTGCCATTTTCTCAATACCTCAAGACAGAATTCGACTATATAAAGCACTGGACCGTAAACAGATCGGATGTACTGGCCTTCAGGACGTTTTTGGGTGTCGCGGTGCCCTACGGCAATTCTACAAGTATCCCCTTTACCAGAAGTTACTTTGCCGGAGGATCAAATGATAACAGGGCTTGGAATCCGTACTCACTTGGTCCCGGGAGTACCATGAATAATAACGATTTTAACGAAGCCAACCTCAAGATAGCTCTGAACCTGGAATACCGGTTTCCTATTGTGGGTAATATCAAAGGTGCCCTGTTTGCCGATGCCGGCAACATCTGGAATATCTGGGACAGCGAAGAAGATCCGGCGGCCATATTCAAAGGGATAGGCTCCCTCGCCGATATGGCTCTCGGAACAGGCATGGGACTGAGATATGATTTCACTTATTTTGTTTTCAGGCTCGACTTCGGCTTCAAAACTTATAATCCTGCGGAGGAACCTGGCAGGAGATGGTTTAGCGACTACAACTTTGCCAATGGAGAACTTCAAATTGGGATTAATTATCCCTTTTAAGCCAATTAATTCTTACTTTTGCACCATCCAAAACAGAATCATTTACTATGTCTCACAATATAAAACCCGGCGTAGCCACAGGTGACCAGGTCCAGGAAATATTTAAATATGCCAAGGAAAAGGGGTTTGCCCTGCCAGCGGTAAACGTCATTGGTTCCAATACGATCAATGGTGTCCTTGAAACTGCCGCGACCCTGAAAGCTCCGGTTATCATTCAGTTTTCCAATGGGGGGGCGCAATTTAACGCTGGCAAGGGATTGTCAAATAGCGCGGAGAAGGCAGCTATCCACGGGGCTATTGCCGGCGCCAGACATATTCATGAACTGGCAGCCGTTTATGGTGCCACCGTCATTCTGCACACAGATCATTGCGCAAAGAAATTGCTCCCCTGGATTGATGGCCTGCTTGACGCAAGCGAAGCCCACTACGAACAAACCGGACACTCTCTTTTCAGTTCCCATATGATCGACCTGTCTGAGGAACCTCTTGAGGAGAATATTGCCATTTGCAAAAAATACCTCTCAAGAATGAGCAAAATGCAAATGACCCTTGAAATAGAACTTGGGATAACAGGCGGAGAAGAAGATGGAGTGGATAACAGTGAAGTTGATGATTCCAAATTATACACCCAGCCCGAGGAAGTGGCTTATGCATACGAGGAGTTGTCAAAAGTAAGTCACAGGTTCACCATTGCAGCCGCTTTTGGTAATGTTCATGGCGTATATAAGCCCGGAAACGTAAAGCTTACCCCTAAAATACTTAAAAATTCGCAGGAGTATATCAGTCAGAAATACGGGGTTCCCCACAACCATATTGATTTTGTCTTCCATGGTGGTTCCGGATCCTCTGTTGAAGAAATTCGTGAAGGCATTGGATATGGCGTGATAAAAATGAATATTGACACCGATATGCAATACGCCTATATGGCCGGGGTTCGGGATTATATTCAAGGTAAAAAAGACTACCTTCAATCGCAGATCGGAAATCCGGATGGGGCGGACCATCCCAATAAAAAAGCCTATGATCCCAGGGTATGGCTCCGGGAAGGTGAAAAATATTTGGTTGCCCGTTTAAAGCAGGCCTTCGAAGATCTTAATAACGTTAATACCCTCTGAACATTTTGGAAAAGGGAGTTGAAGATAAAATAACGCCTATGTCTTTGTGGTTTAAAAGAAAAGAAAAAGGAATTCAGACCTCCACGGAACAGAAAAAGGATACACCACGAGGTTTGTGGTATAAATCCCCGACAGGAAAAATAGTAGAATCCGAAGAACTGGCCCGTAACTTTTACGTTAGCCCTGAGGACGACTACCATGTGCGCATCGGGAGTAAGGAATATTTTGAAATCCTTTTTGACAACAACAAGTTCAAGGAACTGGATGCCAAATTATCTTCCAAAGACCCATTAAAGTTTGTAGATACCAAGAAATACTCGGACCGCCTGAAGGCCGCGCAGAAAAAAACAGGATTAAAGGATGCGGTTCGAACAGGAGTCGGGAAATCTCTTGGCAAAGACCTTGTGGTGGCGTGTATGGATTTCAGCTTTATAGGAGGGTCTATGGGCAGTGTTGTCGGTGAAAAAATTGCGCGGGCCATTGACTATTCCATCAAGCACAAAATTCCATTTGTCATGATTTCCAAATCCGGAGGTGCGAGAATGATGGAGGCCGCACTTTCCCTGATGCAACTGGCTAAAACTGCTGCCAAACTCGCGCAACTGGCCGAAGTAAAGGTGCCTTATATTTCCCTGTGCACAGATCCAACCACCGGAGGAACCACTGCTTCCTACGCAATGCTTGGTGATATCAATGTCTCTGAACCAGGCGCACTCATCGGATTTGCAGGACCACGGGTAGTTAAGGAAGCTACGGGGAAGGAACTTCCTGAGGGGTTTCAGACTGCGGAATTCGTTCTGGAGCACGGGTTTCTCGACTTCATTACCCACCGCAGAGACCTCAAAACCAAAATAAATCTTTATATCGATCTGATCGAAAACAATCCCATCCGCAAATAAGAATTTATTCTACTTCTGATGAACTGTTTTATTGAGGCCTTACAACCCTATGGGCCAAATGCCATTACCGAATGCCAGTGAGGTTCCTTTGCTTTGCCATTCAATGATTACCATCGGCTGATATCAGACGATACTCCCATAAAAAAAACGCCCCGGGGCTGATCTTTATAAAAATATTTCTATCTTTGCGCCCTGATTGAAAATCAGTCAGATACATAAAAATCATTAAAATTAATATTGGAATGTATTTAACAATTGAAGTAAAGGCCGAGATATTTAAAAAACACGGCGGCTCAGAAAAAAATACCGGGTCCACGGAAGGGCAAATTGCCCTCTTCACACACAGGATCAATCATTTGAGCGGACATCTGAAGTCTAATCAAAAAGATTACAACACAGAACGGTCTCTGGTGCGCCTCGTTGGTAAACGCAGAAGCCTGCTGGATTACCTGAAGAAGAAAGATATTGAAAAATATCGTTTGCTTATAAAAGAATTGAATATCAGAAAATAATTTGAAACGGGGAAGCTATGCTTCCCTTTTTCAAACAGTGCCAAGTCCCCTCACCGGGCAATCTTAAAAAGCTTACTCCTGGTTTTTCATTGGTCAACACACAACACAACCCTGGCCGTTCGGTAAGACGGTAGACCATTGTTTAACGGGTCCGCTCTGTGCGGATCACAATTTAATTTTATGATTCCAAAAACATTCAGAGAGGTCATTGACCTCGGTGACGGCAGGGAAATCTCT
>JBGTMS010000176.1:0-18311 GCA_041743425.1 Zeaxanthinibacter sp.
ATTGCATTATCAGGAGGGAGACAAAGCCCAGGCCAAGATGGTTCGGGTGATTCACGGTGCAGTACTCGATATCATTGTCGATCTCCGAAGAGAAAGTCCCACCTTCGGAGAACAATTTAAGATCAACTTATCCGCTGAAAACCGTAAAATCTTGTTTATCCCCAAAGGGGTGGCCCATGGCTTTCTGGCCCTGGAAGATGACACGGTCTTTGTTTACAAATGCGACAATTTTTACTCCCCGGATGCAGAAAGAGGTATTATTTACAATGATCCAACCCTGCTCTTGGATTGGGAGTATCCGGCTGACCGACTGATCATTTCTGAAAAAGACAGGCAACTTCCCTTTTTTAATCCGATGAAATTATGATCAGTGTGCTTGTCACAGGGGGAGACGGCCAACTCGGGCACAGTCTCCGGCAAAGCCTGGAGCTGTTTTCTGATATCCGGGGGACTTTCATGGCTTCTGACCAATTGGATATTACTAACTTCCAGGCGCTCGAAGACCTCTTAACAGGAACCAGCTTTGACTATTGCATTAACTGTGCCGCCTACACCCAGGTAGAAGAATCGGAAAAAAACCCGGAAATGGCATTCGCCGTGAATGCAACAGGGGTAAAAAATCTTGCACTTCTTTGCCAGCAGACGGGTGTAATCCTAATTCATATATCCACCGACTATGTCTTTGACGGGAAGAAGGGAGAGGCCTATATTCCGGAGGACATCCCCAATCCACTGAACCAATATGGTAAGTCCAAATTAAGAGGGGAACAATATATCTCAGAAATTATGGAGCGTTTCTATATTATCAGAACATCCTGGTTATATTCGGAATTCGGGAATAATTTTCTGAAGACCATGTTGAAATTGGAGAAGAAAAACGAACCTGTTCTGGTAGTCAGTGACCAATGGGGAGCCCCTACCTACTGCGGTGATGTTGCTGATTTCCTGTGGGGTATTGTTGTCATAGATAAAAGTGACTTTGGGACCTACCATTATTGTAATGGCGGCAGAGCAAGCTGGTATGACTTTGCAAGTGCCATTTTCAGGCAGCTGGGAAGCCCTGTATCTGTAATTCCCATCACCAGCGCCTCCTTGAGCAGTAATGTAAGTCGTCCGAAAAACAGCCTTTTAAGCACCGCCAGCACCGAATTGGTATTTAATTTCCGGATTCCAGGCTGGGAGGAAAGTCTGCTGAGAGAACTTGGTAAGATCGTAATAAAGACACAGGTTAGACATTCGTGACGCAGTTCATTGGGCTTTGATTTATCGATATTCTGTAAGAATCCTTGGTTGATGCGGCGGTAATCGTTTAAACTCATGCGCCACCACCAAATTATCGTACGTTTACATATATCAGAACAATAAGGTTGAGCTCCTTCAGATAATTATACCAAGATGACATCCAAGGACTATTTTGCTCATGAAACTGCCGTGATAGATGATGGAAGTGTAATTGGAGAAGGCACAAAGATCTGGCATTTTTCCCACATCATGACAAATTCCAGCATTGGAAGGAACTGCAATATTGGACAGAATGTTGTCATATCTCCCGAAGTAATTCTAGGGAATAATGTAAAAGTACAGAACAACGTCTCCATCTATACCGGAGTGATCTGTGAAGATGATGTATTCCTTGGTCCGTCCATGGTATTTACCAATGTAATCAATCCCAGGAGCGCTATAAACCGAAGAGAGCAGTACTCCGCGACTCTGGTTAAAAAAGGGGCCAGCATTGGCGCCAACGCTACTATTATTTGCGGGCATACCATAGGTGCCTATGCCTTAATTGGCGCAGGGGCGGTGGTTACAAAAGAGGTGCCTGACTATGCACTTTTAGTAGGGAATCCAGCAAAATTGATTGGTTGGGTAGGAGAATACGGCCACCGTTTGGAATTCGATGATGAGGGTATTGCCACATGCAGTGAAAGCCAACAAAAGTATTCTTTTGAAAATAATAAGGTGTCCCGAATAAGCTAAATCCGAATCCTGGCTTTTTAAAAATAAAATTCGAAGAAATCTCTTTTGAAGGTTAGAGTTCTGTCAATGGAATCCATGTCCAAATATTAAAATAATATTCCGGGCTTTCCCGGGAGCTGATAATTCATTAAACAAATGAAGAATTTTGCTTTAATCGGGGCCGCTGGCTACATAGCCCCCCGCCATATGAAGGCGATCAGAGATACCAACAATGTCCTTTTAGCTGCTTTCGATAAAGGGGACAGCGTTGGAGTGCTGGATTCCTATTTCCCATATGCGGATTTCTTTGTTGAATTTGAGCGGTTTGACAGGCATATTGAAAAATTAAAATACGAAAAAGATCTTTTCTTAGATTTCGTAAGTATTTGTTCTCCCAATTACCTCCATGATGCCCATATTCGCTTTGCCTTGCGCAGTGGCGCGGATGCCATTTGTGAAAAACCACTGGTGCTGAATCCCTGGAATATAGACAAACTTAAGTATGTAGAGGAAAAAACCGGAAGGAAGATTTACAATATCCTTCAATTAAGGGTTCACCCGAGTATTATTGAGCTGAGGGAAAAAGTAAGAAAATCGGACCGCGCTCATAAATTTGAGGTAGATCTTTCATACCTTACATCGCGCGGACATTGGTATCGAACTTCATGGAAAGGGGATAAGAGTAAATCTGGCGGGATTGCCACCAATATTGGGGTGCATTTTTACGATATGCTTTCATGGATTTTCGGGGAAGTCCAGGAAAATATCGTTCATGTACATGAAGAGGACAGGGCTGCCGGGTATCTTGAATTTGAGAATGCCAGAGTACGGTGGTTTTTATCCATCAATTCTGATTACTTGCCAAAAGATGTAAAGAAAAAGGGGCAATCTACCTATCGCTCTATAATTATTAATGGAGAAGAGCTGGAGTTCAGTGAGGGTTTTACAGATCTGCATACGGTAGTTTACCAGGAAATTCTGGAAGGGAGAGGATATGGCCTTGAGGCAGTTAGAAACGCAATTGAAATTGTTCATACTATCAGAAATAGCCCCCCGATAGGATTGACAGGTGATTATCACAGCTTTTTGAAGACTTCTTAGAAAATAGGCAATAGCTGTCGCAAATAGGTTTACGATTCTCTGGATATAATCCTTTTGTTTTGATTTTTGGACCTGTTTCTATGCAACTTTAATGCACCTGTTGGCCATTGCGGCACTTTTCAGGTAGAGGTTTTATACAATGTAATATCTCAGGACATTAGAAGTAAATATCATATTCTTACCCAAAGAAATCTGTGTTAAACATTATAATAGTATGTAGGAAATTGATGCCGTAATGTTACAGCAAATTTGTCAATTCTCCTTCAATACTGCCGGAAAATCAGGATGAAATTATCCGTTTGCATATTCACAACTCGAAAAATTTTGGTCGGAATATAATATTGTTACATTTGGGCATCTTCAGGTCATAGGCCAATAATACCTCACTCAATGAAAATACTTACCGTGGTAGGTGCGAGACCACAATTTATTAAAGCTGCAGTAGTCAGCAGGGCATTTAAGACTTATAACATGACATCGCCCAAAGAGGAAATTACAGAGGTAATCGTTCATACGGGGCAACATTTTGACGAGAATATGAGCAAGGTGTTTTTTGACCAATTGAATATTCCCCACCCCGATTATAATCTGGAAATAAATAGCCTTTCACATGGTGCCATGACGGGCAGGATGCTGGAGGAGATTGAAAAGGTGCTTCTGACAGAAAATCCTGATTGGGTATTGGTATACGGAGATACCAATTCGACCCTTGCCGGTGCGTTGGCAGCCAAAAAGCTTAAGATTAAGGTGGCACACGTGGAGGCTGGTCTTCGCTCATTTAATATGGATATGCCTGAGGAAATCAACAGGATTATGACTGATAGAATAAGTGATATTTTATTTTGTCCAACCAATACGGCCATTGAAAATCTTGCTAATGAGGGCTATGATAACCTGGATATCACATCGGTATATTGTGGTGATGTTATGAATGATGCGGCCATTTATTACCGAAAGAATGCAATTAAACCAAAGGAAATCAATTTTGATTCTGATTTTATACTCTGTACCTGTCATAGACAGGAAAACACCGATCGCAAGGAGAATTTAATTTCAATTTTTGACGCATTAGGCGAAATTTCCAAGTCAAAAAGAATTATACTGCCACTGCATCCCAGGACTTCAAAGAAGTTGCAAGATCACCACATTGTTCCAAATAGGAATATTTACATCATTGATCCTTTGGGATATCTGGAAATGATTTGGCTATTGTCACATTGTGATATGGTAATAACCGACAGTGGCGGACTTCAGAAGGAGGCATTTTTCTTTTCAAAGCCTTGTATAACCATAAGGGAAGAAACAGAGTGGTTGGAATTGGTTAGTAAAGGAGTGAACTTTTTAGTTGGGTCAGATTACCAGAAGATACTTGAGGCATTTGAAAAACTTAAGATCGCTTCTATAAAATTTGATATGGATCTCTATGGTACCGGGAATGCGGGTGATAACATAGTTCAGGAATTGGTGAATTTTTCAACTTCACGGTCGGTAACAAAATAACTTTCGATATTACTCAAGTTTTTGCAACATTGTTTCACTGTGAATGCCTAATCCGGATGATCGGCCTATATTTCAAGTCCCTTAAAAGCCAATCAAACCAGGGATTTAAAACACTCCGCCATGGCCCTTTAAATTTAATGCTTCGGCGATCTCTGCTTGTCAATTCTCTGTGCCATGCAGATCCCAATTATATTTATTATTGAGATATTGTCAGCGGATATAAGAGATAAGATTTGTATTGCCGGACCATTATTAAGCGGTTGTAAAAACCGGTGATAAATAGGGACTTTGTTTTATTAAAACTATCTTTGTTCAAATGTTAAATTTATGGAACCACGGCGATTTTCGAATGGTCGAAGGAACCATTGATTTGTTTGGTTCCTGAATCCCCTCAACAAATAATTAGACACCTACCCGGCTGGAGGAACTTTTTTGGATTATTGATATGCATATACTAAACATTGGAAGCACGGAAATCAGTACTGAATCCCCTTGTTATATAATCGCTGAGGCAGGAGTCAATCACAATGGAGATTTGGGAACGGCCCTGGAACTAGTTCACAAGGCCCATGAAATTGGAGCGGATTGTGTAAAATTTCAAACATTTAAGGCTGCAAGTGTCATTACAAAAAGGGCTCCTAAAGCACAATACCAGCTTCAGGTCACGGACCCTGGTGAGAGCCAGTTTGATATGCTTAAAAAACTGGAGCTTTCAGATGAGGATTATATTCAGATCATCGGGGAATGCCACAAACTTGGAATCACCTTCCTTTCTACTCCCTACAATGAGGCCGATGCTGATTTTCTTGCCAAACTTGGAGTATCAGCCTTTAAGATAGCCTCCGGTCAGATAGTGGAACTGTCATTTCTGGAACACGTGGCGTCCTTTGGAAAACCGATGATTCTTTCCTCAGGTATGGCGACGTTGGCCGAAGCATATGAGGCAGTTACGATCATCAGGGAATCAGGGAATAATCAACTCGCCATGTTGCAATGTACCACCAATTATCCTTCGGAAAACGAGGACGCCAATATCAGGGCCATGGTGACCATGGGCCACTCCCTAGATCTGATTTTTGGATATTCCGACCATATTGAAGAAAACTATGCCTGTTACGCGGCTATTGCACTGGGAGCTAAAATCATTGAAAAACATTTTACCCTGGATCGTAGAATGCCTGGGCCGGACCACAAAGCTTCCCTGGATGTGCAGCAGTTTAAAGGGTTAATTAACGGAATAAGGAAAACGGAAGCGGCCCTTGGAAGCTCCGTAAAAACTCCGTCAGAGCGCGAGAAACAAAATATCCAGGGGATGCGACGCAGTATTGTGTTATTGGAGGATATTAAAAAAGGAGATACAATTAGGGAAGCCAATATGGCTTTTAAGAGGCCTGCAACCGGGATTAGTCCAAGGCGAAAAAGAGAGATTATTGGTAAAAAGGCCATGACGGATATTGCAAAGGATACCCCATTGAAAGAAGGTATGATTGTATGGGAATAGAAGGTCGTATGTTGAGGATTGGGACGAAGGATGCACAAGTACTTGACCGTTTTTTAGGAAGTCTTGGAGAGGAGTTGGAGTCCTTTCGGTATTTTAATACCAGAGCATATGATGTTTTAAAAAATCACGTGTATACCTGCCTGCTCTATGTCCAACAAAAGGCCGTAGGATATGGCCATCTTGATCAGGAGGATGACCGGATATGGATTGGAATTGTTATTAAAAAAGAATGGCAGGGCCACGGCCTGGGATTTAAAATGATGAATCATCTCCTTGATAAGGCCAGCGAATTGGGGTTGGTCTCTGTACACTTATCTGTAGACATTGTAAATAAAAAAGCCTTTGACCTTTACAGAAAATTAGGATTTACCGAGGTGTCGAAGGGGAGTCAATCGTATATTTTAAATAAGGACTTATGATCGTTGCCGTAAGTACCCTGGCATTTGGTAAAATGTCTAAAGAGAAGATTGTAGCGCTGGCAAAGGAGCGGGATTGGACCGTTGAGTTCAGTTCAGGATTTCCACATGATGGGGATATGGTTCGGTTTTTTACTGAGACTGAAATCGTTCGCTTGGCACACAATTACTTTCCGGCACCTGAGATCCCATTTGTTATGAATCTGGCCAGTAGAGACCCTCACGTCCGAGACAGATCAATTACTCATTGTATCCAGGGTCTGGAGCTGACACACATTGCCGGCGCATCCTGCTTTTCAGCGCATGCCGGCTTCTGTATTGATCCGACTCCCGAGCAACTTGGAAAGCCGATGGATGTGAATGTTCCTATCAACAGGCAAGAAAACTGGCGTTTATTTATTGATGCGATATTTACAATACTTTTAAAAGCCAGGGAGTTGGATCTTTCTTTTCTCATAGAAAACAATGTAACCGCTCCATTTAATGTAAGATCAGACGGGCAGGAGGCACTTCTTTGTTCCAATCCCGCCGAAATGGTCCGGCTGGTTCAGGAAATCGGATCCGCCCGCTTTGGCCTTCTATTGGATACCGCTCACCTGAAAGTTTCGTCTTTGGCACTTGGCTTTAATGCCGACGAAGCTGTGGCGGCCATTGAGCCTTATGTAAAGTATATTCATCACAGCGATAATAACGGTTTGATTGATTCCAATGAATCCATAGCACAGGATTATTGGTTTTTACCCTGGATTAAGAACTTCGGGGATGCCGTCCATGTCCTGGAAGTCAAGAATATACCTCCTGCAGAAATCGAAAATCAGATCAAACTCCTTCAGACCCATGGCTGACCTTACTATTCCGATATATAAGCCCTTCCTGGGAGATGAAGAGTCGAGGCTGGTGGCCGCTTGCATGGAATCTACCTGGATCTCAAGCCAGGGAGCATTTATTCAGGATTTCGAAAGTAAGGCAGCGTCCTATTGCGGGGCAGCGAACGCCATTGCCGTAAGCAACGGCACTGTTGCCATCCACCTGGCCATGCTGGCCCTTGACATCGGCGCGGGGGATGAGGTAATTACCACCAATTTTACCTACGTGGCTTCATCGAATGCCATTCTGTACGTTGGAGCCACCCCTGTTTTTGCGGATATAGATCCCCTGACCTGGAACCTGGATCCTTCCGGCATTGAAGCTAAAATCACCTCCAGGACCAAGGCAATACTGTACACCAACATTTACGGAGCCCCTGCACATTATAAGGAACTCAGGAAGATATCCGATAGCCACGGCTTGTATCTCATAGAGGATGCGGCGGAGTCTTTTGGCTCCACTTATGAAGGGAGATTTTCAGGAACTTTGGGAGATGTGTCTACTTTTTCATTTTTCGGGAATAAGACGATCACCACAGGAGAAGGGGGTATGGTGCTAACCCCACACAAGGAAATTTCAGATAAAATCAGGAAGTTAAAAAACCAGGGCAATTCTGATACCGTTCGGTATTATCATGATATTCTAGGATATAATTATAGAATGACCAATCTTCAGGCAGCAATTGGGGTGGCTCAATTAGCCAAGATAGATGAGATTCTGCAGCGAAAGAGAGCGATTCAACAAAGATATGAAGATGGACTGGGTACCTTCCTGAGGATGCAGCAACTGGCACCGGATTCCACATCTTCCTATTGGATGTGCTCCGTTCTTTTTTCATCAATTGCTGAAAAAGAGCGTGTGGTGAAGGCTCTGGCAAAACGAAATATTGAAACAAGGCCTTTCTTCACTCCTATTGACGAACTTCCATTTTATAAGAAAGTCAATGATTGTCCCATATCTCGTCAGATTTCCGATTTAGGTCTGAATTTGCCCAGTTTTCCGGCCCTGGAAGCGAGTGACCAAAACCGAATTATTAAGCTAATACGAAACACCATAGAAAAGTGAAGAAAAAGGCATTCATTACCGGGGTTACCGGGCAGGATGGAAGTTATCTGGCCGAGTTATTATTGGAAAAGGGTTATGAAGTTCATGGTATGGTCCGCCGATCAAGTCTGGAACAAAAGTTGAGGATAGATCATTTATATAAGGGTATTGACAGTCAGGAACTTGATTTTCATGTCCACTACGGCGACATGACCGACTCGTCCAATATCATGCGGTTGTTACAGGAGATCACTCCTGATGAAGTCTACAATCTGGCCGCCCAGAGTCACGTCAGGATTTCATTTGACATTCCTGAATACACGGCTAACGCTGATGCCCTGGGTAGTCTCAGAATCCTGGAAGCGATCAGAATTCTTGGCCTTGCCAATAAAACAAAGTACTACCAGGCCTCGACCAGTGAGCTATATGGAAAGGTTCAGGAAATTCCTCAATCCGAAAGAACACCATTTTATCCCAGAAGTCCTTATGGTGTAGCTAAGATGTACTCTTACTGGCTTACAGTTAATTACAGGGAGGCCTATGGGATATATGCATGTAACGGGATCTTGTTCAACCATGAAAGCCCGAGGAGAGGAAACAGTTTTGTCACAAAGAAAATTGCCGAATCCGTGGCGAAGATAAAAGAAGGGAAACTAAAGAAATTCCGTCTTGGAAACCTTGATGCGAAAAGAGATTGGGGATATGCTAAGGACTATGTGGATGCCATGTGGCGGATGTTACAACTTCCGGAACCGGAGGATTTTGTGGTTGCCACCGGAGAGTGTCATACTGTCCGGGAGTTTGTTGAGAAAGCCTTCCTCCATATTGGCACAGAGATTCAATGGCAAGGCAAAGGGATTGAAGAGATAGGTGTGGATAAACTGACAGGTAACACAATGGTTTCCATAGATCCGTATTACTTCAGACCAACAGAGGTGGATATCCTGATTGGAGATTCTTCAAAGGCCAGGGAAAAACTCGGATGGGAGGCATCCATTAAATTTGATGGACTGGTCGATCTGATGATGGAATACGAGTTGTCAAAAATACAGAAATGAGACCTTTGATAATCATCCCGGCCAGAGGCGGGTCAAAACGGATTCCCTTAAAAAATATCACACTTCTGGGAGGAAAGCCGTTGCTTCAATATACAATGGACGTTGCCAGAGAAGTCTTTGATGATGCCAATATATGTGTTTCTACGGATTCTCCGGAAATTAAGGCTATGGTCGAGGAATACGGTTTAAGAGTGCCCTTTCTCAGACCGCCTAATTTAGCTACCGACACCGCCAGCACGTATGACGTCCTCCTGCACGCTCTCGACTTTCATGAAAAGAATTCCGGTCCGGTGGATGTGGTCATTTTATTGCAGATAACATCACCGTTCCGTAGCGCGCAGCATCTCCGGGAAGCGATGGCCCTTTATAGTTCAGACATCGATATGGTTGTCTCAGTCAAGGAAACTTCCTCAAATCCTTATTACGTATTATTTGAGGAAGATGAAGAGGGCTTTCTTAAAAAGTCCAAGCAAGGGAATTTTTCCCGAAGTCAGGACTGTCCTAAGGTATGGGAGTATAATGGATCCATCTATGTCATTAATCCTGAATCGTTAAAACAAATGAGCCATTTAAGCTTTCGTAAAATCATAAAATATGAAATGGATGAGCTGATATCAGTGGATATCGATACGCCGACAGATTTAATGCTTGCCGAGTGTATCCTTCAAAAAATGCACTCAGATTCCATAAATGACTGATGTTGCCATACCGCGATCAAAACGTTCTCACCAAGCGGGATCAGAAAATCCCAAAATAAGTATACGAGATTGAATATTTTAATTCCAATTTGCGGAAGAGGTGGCACCAAACGGGTCACCCGAAAGAATATACGGAACCTTAAAGAAAAACCATTGCGTTCATTTACAAGGCAATATGAACATAAAGTAGCCATGAAGCGAATGGGAGTTACGGTAGATATTGTACCAAGGGTGACCCTCCTGCTCTCTGACGAATCACGATATATTACTTGGTAGCATATTGCTATTGATGGGAGATGGACCGCAGTAGGAAGCATTTAATTTTTTTTTAATTCAAAGAGCAGACTACTGCAATGACATTGAAATAATGACCTCGGAAACTATTGAAGATAATATAGATGTAACAAAAATTCAACACAGGGGTGTTTCAATCTGGCCTGTGATTAAAAGTTATCTTCCGGGTATCATCGGGGAATTTGACATTATCAAGGAAGCCACCACCCCGCATATTCGACTTTTATTTAAAAATCTCCTTCGGGATTTATTTTCCATTAGAAAATTCAGGAAAAACAGCTTCTGGGTATTCACTAACTCAGAACGGCGCTACCATATTAATGACACTTCTTTTGACAGGATCACCACAGGGCTCCTGAACTATTTTGACTCTTACCTGCTTTTTGAAAATCCCATTCCAAAAGGCAGCACCAAAGCCTGTAAACTACAGAGAGGTGAGCAAAATATCGGGATGTCCTGGATATTTCTCCTGCAATATTTTCTGATGAAGACGGCTACTGTTCCGGAAATCGTCCATTTACAGGTACTGGAGCGCTATCTTGGAAAAGAGCTTTCCAAACTGCGAACGATATATGGAAGAATTCTTGCCGGAGCCCGAGCTTACAGTTTGCTGATCCGGATATTTCGCCCAAAAGCCATATTTGTTGTTTGCTATTATTCCAACTTCGAATTAATAATTGCCGCAAAGAAACATGCAGTTCCGGTTGTGGAATTACAGCATGGACTCGTCACTGAAACGCACCGGGCCTACTACTTCAGTCAATGGCAACCCTCCGTTTTTATGCCCGATTATTTCCTGAGTTACGGGAGTTATTCCACAGATATAATTAGCAGGGGTAAGGTGGTACCAAAAGAGCGAATTTTGGATTATGGGTATTCCTTTCTCGAAGCGGTAAATAAAAGACTAACCATGTCGCCGTCATTGGCAGCACTAAAGCAAAAATATCGCAGGACAATTTGCATCACCGGTCAATTGGAAGTTACCGATACGCCACTTCTTCAAATGATTGACAGGATTGCTCCCCTTTTTCCCGAAACCTGTTTTATATTCAAACCTCGTTTCAGCCATAAGGAATCATCTTTCAAGGAGCAATCGAATTTCATCAGCCTGGAGGAGCATAACACCTACGAACTCCTGAAGTACTGTGATTATCATCTCACGGTCTATTCTACCTGTGCCCTGGAAAGCCTTGCCCTGGGAACTCCGAACATTGCTGTGGATATCAAAGGCTATTACAGTAGATTTTTGAAAGGAACGCTTGAAAATAATCCTTATAATTATGCTGCTGTTACGGAAGAGCATCTACGGATTATTTTACAGGATCTGGAAAATGAACCTGCGGGTGCCGCAGTGGTTGAGGCGTCAATAGCCCATATCTTTTCCCCCCTTGCGAATAGAAAATCTTTCTTCGATTTTTTTAAAGGAATTCTCTGACCCGGACTAGGCGGATACCGGAAGCCTGTCCTCTCCTACTTTTGGTACGGCGACAAGGAGGGCATAAAACAGGAGGAAGAATACAATCCCCCTATGCCTGATCAGAAAGGACTCCATAGCGAGAATAAAGACAAAAGAAAGCCAGAAAGTTAACAACCAGTATTGCTTGCGCTTATAAGCTGTGGCAACGGGCCTGTAAAGCAAAAATGCGGTAAAAACCAGTCCGGGTATCCCCCAGTCGATAAAGTTGTTGATAAACTGATTGTGTGTATTGAAGGTCGATGTTTCAAAGGGGAATTCCTCCCGGAAGGTGGTATTGTATTTATCGCGGATAATATCATACGAAAGCCCAGTACCATTAATTCCATATAATCGGGGCTCGGATAAAAGTGAGGCTCCGATAATATAGACCTTGATGCGGTTATTGATTGAATAATTGCGTTGAAGGATCCTATCCTGATGCTCGTAAAGTTCAAAGGCCTGGGAGTACCGGTTTAATAGCAGCGTATTGCGAAAAGCATAGACAAGAAGCACAGCCGCAGCAAGACCAGCGATGAGTAAAATCAAATTCTTTACTTTGCGTCTATCTCGGATCGATATATAGGTCAATACAAGAAATCCGCCCAGCAAAACAGCGATAATTACGGCTCGCGATGATAGTAGTAAAAGGTGGCATGCAAAGAAGCACAGAATACCGAGCCTGATATACTTTCTCCTAAAACTTTTAAACTGAAGCACCAAGAAAATCGCCATCAGAATGTAGGTGCTAAGGTAGATATGATTAAAATATTCTCCGGTAAACCGGGTGTACATGAAACGGTAATAAGTGCGTCCTTCATGCACCACATAGAGGGAGTGGCTTAATAACATGTCCCTGATGGCCAGAAGATCCAGGAAAAGCAGGAAAACAACAGTGGCCGCAATGAAATATCGAATAACCACGTCACGACTTTCGGGGAATTTTTGGAATGCATAGAGAAGCAGGGGAGCGATCAAAAATGGCACCAGGCGCAACACATAGGTTCCGTTAGAATTCTGATTGAGTAACAAGCCAGTAATAGCGAGGACAAAGTAAAGCACAAGCGGGAGGCCATACCATAGCATTTCCTTATCTGAAAAAGATTTGTAACCTGCTTTTTTAATAATCAAAATCAAAATCAATATAGATACCAGGATGATAGCCATTGAGTTGATATTTTCCTTGAGGAATAAGGTCGCCACCAGCAATACCATAGCGCCTGTGATGGCTTTATTCAGCTTAACTGTCATGGGGTCGCAGGGTTATAAAAGGCAAAACCAGCAGAACTCCGAAATTAAAAAGAGCCAGAAGAATTCTCAGAAAACTGGGCATGGATAACTCTGCAAATCCCAGCAAATAAAAAAGTATAAATAAATTCCACCACAGATAGAGCCTGCGTTCCTTCATATTATCGGTACCGCGAAGCAATGGGAAAACAAGGATGAGAAAGGCAAGATAGGAAAGCCCGGTAATTATAGGGCCGTATTTGACATGCAAATCTCCAAGAAAGATCGTAGGAGCAGCCCCCGTCTCTCCGGCCCCATATATCCTCTGATAGGTTTGCTTTTTAATCAGTTGATACTCTTCAACATCACCCATGTATAAATTCCGTCTTTCCATGGATATCCTTGTAATAAAAGCCGAGCCCTGGGTTACAAAAAACCTTCTGGGCGGGGACTCCATAAGATAATAAAAGGTTTCCTTATTGAATTCCCTTCCCTTGGTGAGCGTATACACATATAGCAGGCCCAGACCTGCGATGAAAGTAAAAAGTACTTGTTTCAGAGTAAATCGATAACCCGAAAATAAAAGTGCGAATAGGATAAAAAAAGCTACCAGTCCTTTATGTCCTCCGGAAATCAAGATAAATGTAACAACGACAAGGAGTATTAATTTGGTAAAATTGGCCTTAAGGAATCTGATAATGTAAAAATAACCGGAGGGAATAAAGACCATAAAAATAGACGAGAAAGTATAGAAAAGCTTTACCGTACTTGTTTGGTCAAGCCGATCAGGGAGGGTTCCGGTCAGCAGAAAATTAACTACCGGTAACTCGTTAAAATGAATAATGAGATAAATAAAAACTATAAAATACCAAAGCGCAAAGTATCTGATTATCAAGTTCTTATTTCGATCCTTATAGTTTGTAAAGAGCGAATTGTAGAGTGAAATTCGCAAACGAGTGAAGATCGACAAATAAATTAAAGTGCAGCTAAAAACAAATATACCGTACTTTTCAAACGTCAGGAAATCTTCCCATTCAAAGCTCTTGGAATAAGCAGTTCCTCCGCACTCATAATATAATGATGGACCGATAAAAATGATAGATATAAAGAAAAAATGTAATATAAAAGAGCTTTTATAAAGCCTTTTTCTTTTAATATAAATTAGATTTAAGCAATAAATGAGTAACAGAAGATAGATCATTATCCAAATTGCAGTTTACCTTATATCATCCGGATGGTCAGAATACCTTGGTTGGCGGGTATCAAATACCTTGTAAATCCGCTAAAAGTATACAATTTAGGAAGATTAAATCAGATGCTGCCTTATCGAGTATTCAAATATCCGTTTCAGCTGTAATCTTGTGGAAATGCGATTGAACGAATTTGGAGGATGAGCAGGCGACCACAAAAAACGGGACACTCCGGAATAGATGAACAACCTTAAACTGTTTAAAAATATATCCTTGTTTACATTTTTTAATGTACTCAATTCAATTATCCCGTTCCTGCTCTTACCCATACTGACCACCTATCTGACCCCTCAGGATTACGGGGTGGTGGATATTTTTTATAATATTTTCCTGATTGCCACCCCTGTGGTCGGCCTTAGCATTGTACAGTCCATTGGCCGGTATTACTTTGAAGACGTACAACTTTCAAGATTTATCAGCACCGTATTCGTCATCCTGGCAATATCGGGAATTTTCATGGTACTGGTCTCTCTTGGGATTTCCCTGGCCATGGGGGATATTATCAGGTCCTACGATATTCCGCCAATGCTGTTGGTACTGGCAATGTTATATACTCTTTTTTCTCAGATAAGCGAGATATTACTTTCGGTATGGAGGGTATCCTATGAAACCGTAAAATTTGGACTTTTCAGAATTTTGAAGACAGTTGCGGACCTTGGTTTGTCGGTACTTCTGGTCGTAACGTTTGAAATGGGATGGGAGGGGAGAATCCTGCCGCAATTATTGGTGGCCGTCCTGTTTGCGGGTATTGCTCTGTATATTCTTATGAAAAAGGGGCAATTGGTATTGTCCGCATTTGACAAAACCTACAAAAAGGAAGCCCTGGCTTTCAGTGTTCCTCTGATATTCCACTCTTTGGCCAATAGCCTTATTGGATTCTCAGACCGATTTTTTATTTTGGTTATGCTTGGGCTAAGTAATGTTGGGGTCTACTCTGTGGGCTATCAGATAGGCATGGTGGTCGCCCTGTTACAAAACTCTTTTAATCAGGCCTGGATTCCTTTCTTTTTTGAAAAGCTCAAGGAGGATAAACTTTCTGAGAAAATACGCATTGTTAAGATCACTTACATCTACTCCCTGCTATTGCTTCTGGTGGCCGTCTTTTTCTATCTGTTAAATCCATTTATTTATACCTATTTCATAGGGGATGCTTTTGCCTCCGGAGCGAACGTGGTGATATGGGTGTTACTTGGATATGCATTTCAGGGGATGTACAAGATGTCAGTTAACTATTTGTTTTACGTCAAGAAGACAAGATTGATAGCCTATTGTACGATTGCCACTATGCTTATCAACCTCTTGTTAAACTATTTTCTGATTAAACAAAACGGAGCGGTCGGAGCGGCCCAGGCAACTTTTATTACCTTCGTTTTCCTGTTTCTCCTCGTTTCCGTTGTTGCCCACAGATATTATAAGATGCCTTGGAATCTGAGGGCGGTTAAGAATAGTTCAAAGTAAGCAGTAATGAAGGATTTGGTCTCCATAATAACTCCGGTACATAACGGAGAATTATTTCTGGGTGAGTGTATGGATTCGGTCCTGAATCAAACCTATCCTTACTGGGAGCATGTTTTAGTAGACGACTGTTCCACAGATTCCAGTACTGCAATCATTTCTGCGTATGCAGCTAAGGATGAGAGGATCCGGCTGATTTCGCTCGAGGTAAACAGCGGAGCAGGTATTAGCAGAAATACCGCCATAGAGCAGGCCCGGGGAGCGTACATAGCCTTTCTTGACAGTGATGACTCCTGGTATCCTACCAAATTGCAAGAACAGTTGACCTTTATGGAAATCAACGGATATCCATTTACTTTCACCGCTTATGATAAAAAGGATGAGAGAGGCGCAAGGTTTGCCAAGCCGGCGAAAGCCATGCGACAGGTAACTTATAAACAAGCGCTGTTTCAGAATCCCCTGGGCTGCCTCACTGTAATGTATGATGTACGCTTCTTCGGAAAACAATATATGCCTGCCATCCGAAAACGACAGGATTATGCACTATGGCTGAAGTTGTTGAAAAAGTCAGATGCGTATGGCCTGCAAAAGGTATTGGCGAGCTATCGGGTACGGGAGCACTCGGTTTCATCAAATAAATTAGGCCTGTTGGGATACCAATGGAAAGTATACAGGGAAGAGGAAGGGCTCTCATTCCCGGAATCCCTATTTTATATGGTTTCCGCAGTGCTATTGAAAATGAAAAGCTATTTTTGATCCAGAGTAACCATATTTTAGAGGATGCCCAGACCGTCTATTTTAAATTCAATAGAAAGAAAATTCATACTCGTTGTAGGCGACCTTTTTATCATAATTGCCTCTCTGAATGTGCTGGTGAATGACGCCATAGATCGGGAGTTTATTTCACTCAAACTCAAATTTACGGTCTTTGCCATAGGAATTACGGCCTATCTGGCCCTTTCCTATATTCTTGATTTTTATAATCTGGAAAAAGTTTCGCGGCGCCGGTACATCCTTTCACAATCTATCTATATATCGGTTCTTTTTGTTTTTGTGGTCTTTATGCTTACCGTGCTCTTTTTTGATGTCAGCTTCTGGAGGATGCCACTTTTATATTTTTTAATACTGACCCCTGTTGAGATTGCACTTTGGCGTTTTTTCTTCGGTAATGTCTTTCGGATTATCCCCGTGACTAAAAATGTACTTTACATCTATGATGATAAGACAGCCGAGAATCTTAAGGAGGATGTAAGCACGGTGAATGGGAAGGATATGGAAACATTTTATAAAGTAAAACTCACCTACTCCATCGATCAGAACACGCTGATCAACAAGCGGTTCTTCCTTTCCGCTGCGGATAAAATTGATGCATGGATAATTAATACCAAGAGTTATAATTTCATTCCTGAAGACCTTGAAAAAGTGATTCTCAGGTCGATTATTAAGGGAAAGGAAGTAATTTCCTTTACTTCCTTTTATGAAAATACCTATGAAGCGCTTCCCATCAGATCTCATAATGACAGCTTTTATGAAATCCTCCATATCAGGAATAAGAAGATCCGATATCTACAAAAAATTTTTAGTTTCGGCGTGAATTTTTCTCTATCTGTTTTGCTTGGCCTCATCTTTATCCTGAGTGTGCCTTTTGTTTTCATCGGTAATCTCTTTCTTAATAAGGGACCGCTGTTTTATGTTCAGAAGCGGGTGGGACAATATGGGAATGAATTCAAGATTTATAAATTCAGGTCAATGATTGTGGATGCCGAAAGTTCCGGAGCCATGATGGCCAGCAGAAACGATAGCAGGATTACCCCTTTTGGCAGGATTCTGCGTATGTTCCGGATTGACGAATTACCGCAGATCATGTCGGTGGTTAAAGGAGATATGCAGTTCATAGGACCGAGACCGGAACGAAAGGTATTTGTTAATCAGCTCAATCAGCTCCTGCCATTTTATAACGTCAGGCATCTCATAAGCCCCGGTATTACAGGATGGGCACAAGTGAAATACAAATACGGTGAGAACCTGGAAGATTCTGTCCGGAAACTGGAGTATGATTTGTACTATATAAAAAACAGATCCATTACACTCGATCTGCGGATTATCTTTAAAACGGTCACCACAGTTCTGTTTTCACGCGGGGTCTAGGAACTACCGGCAGCAGCGGAACCTCAAAATTTGAGGTTTTGACCCGGATTCATGTTTTTAATCAGAAATAATTGGTTCCCACCGCTTCCGCAACTATTTTTGCGCTTTCAAAATTCAGGTGGTGGCAAAAATATACACCGCCCGATCAGGCATCTATTTGTAAACAGCTTAAAATAAGCATTAATCAGAAGGGTAAATAAATGAAAGTAGCAATAGTAGGTACTGGATACGTGGGTTTAGTAACGGGCACATGCCTGGCAGAAACAGGGAATGAGGTGGTCTGTGTTGATATTGATGAGAACAAAGTTCGACAGATGCAAAACGGGGAGGTTCCCATTTATGA
>JBGTMS010000177.1:0-6624 GCA_041743425.1 Zeaxanthinibacter sp.
CGGTGCCGATGTTGTGAAGAAGCTTATCGACATTCATCTCGATATCCTTCGCCTCTAACCTGTGTTCCGCACGGGTAATTAAGTTTTCACTTACCTCCTGGGGAGCTTCTGGCTTTGGAAGTGCCGCGGCCTTTTTCACTGGAGCCGTCTCTTTCTTTGTCTCTTTAGGAACTGAAGTCTTGGACTCCGTTTTTTCAGCCGGCTGCTTTTTTGAAGATTTGGACAATTCCTTTTCCTCGCTTTTCTTCAGCGAAGGTGTTTCTTTGGAAGCTTCCTTAGCACTTGCTTTTTTGGCCCCCTTGGCAATGATGCTCTCTATGACAAGTTCCGTAATATACTGACGATGTCCGTTTTTCTTACGATACCCTTTTCTTCTTTTCTTTTTGAAGACAATTACTTTGTCCCCCTTAAGGTGTTTTACGACTGCTGCCTCAACTGCGGCACCGTCTATAGCCGGGGCGCCAATAGTAATGTCCGATCCGTCGCCAATCAGAAGAACCTGGTCAAAAGTCACCTTTTTCCCCTCGTCTTCCTGCAAACGATGTACATATACTTTCTGGTCTTTCGCAACTTTAAATTGCTGCCCTGCTATTTCAACAATTGCATACATAGCTGGTGTATTTTTCTAGTTATCTCCTGCTTTCCCCGTCAGGGCCAGATCTGCCATGCAGCAGGTATTTCGCAAGAGGGTGCAAATATACTGCTAAATTGGGAATTCGCAAGAGAATTTATAAGATTAGGCAGATTTTTTCTTAAGATTCTTGGTGCTTTTAAAAAGCTGCATGAAAGAAAGTGTAAGTACCAGGGTAGTGGCAAAACCCATGATGGCAACTGTAAAGAAGACGATGCCCTCAAAATTCTTAAAATCCTTAAAGAAAACAGTGGAAAGCTCCTGTAAAAAACCTTGGCTTAACTCGGTGGCATAAAAGGCAAAAAATATAGTGAAGATAAGCGTTGCAATAAATCCTGTGACCATACCCGCAGTGAAACCCGTACCATAATTAAATTGTTCACTCTGCTGTATCTTAAAATACTTTATGGCTTCATAGATTCCGAATCCTGTAATGACCCCGTTGAAAAGGCTGAAAAATACATTGGTATGAAGTCCCATCAACGAAAGTATCAAAAAATAGGCAATGAGACAGCCGCTGGTCGCAACTCCGAACCGGATTGGTAAAGAAAATTGTTTCATTCGGGAATACTTTTCATTTTGTAAAATGAAAGTACTACATCTTCATCACTTTTCCCACTATTTCTTATAAAAGCATCTGCCTGCTTACAACGCCAGGGAGCGTGATATCTTGGGTTACCCAATTAGAGTGGAAGAGAATACCTCACTGGAAATCTCACAAAAATATCAGTATAAAGGGTCTTATAATTATGGAGGTTTATTTTGTAATTTTGACAGAAATAACCCTGATATGGATGCCAAATGTTTGCAAAGGTCCGTTTGTTTGACCCTCTTAGTAATTGCCCTGATTACCTCCTGTAAGGACCAGGCAAAAGAGTCGTCTAGCTCAGACAGCATGAAAGAAGTTATGGCCATTCATGATGAAGTAATGCCGGAAATGGGTACAATAGCTAAACTGGTTGCAGATCTAAAGCCCAGGGTAGATAGTACAGAGGCTGGAAAATCCTATGATAAAGCGATGAAAGAATTGCAGTCGTCGCACAAATCCATGATGGACTGGATGCAAAACTTTGGAATGAGGTTTGAACCTGAGGAGATTATGAATGGTCAGGCGCTCAGTAAAGAAAAACAGCAATGGCTTTCCGAAGAATTGGCATCCGTGAAAGCCCTCCGAGATAACGTAAATCAAAGTATAGAAAATGCCCGAAAGGTTCTGCGAGAAAATGACGCAGAAGGAGACTGATACTAAAAAGGCAATTGGCTCAGGTCTACATTACCTCCTGAAAGGATAATTCCCACCTTTTTGCCTGCAAATTGTTCCTTTTCGCGAATCAGAGCGGCCAGCGCTACAGCACTTGAAGGTTCTACCACGATTTTCATCCTTTCCCACAAAAGCCGCATGGCGGAGACAATCTCTGCCTCTTTTACCCTTATAATTTGCTGAACATGGTCTTTAATAATCGGAAAGTTATTTGCGCCTAACTCAGTTTTTAAACCATCTGCTATGGTATGTGTCGTCAGGTTAGCTTCAATTTTACCACTTTCCAGAGAGCGGTAGGCATCATCGGCCTCAAATGGTTCCCCGCCTACTACTCTACAGTCCCTGCCGAACAAATAAGCGGCAAGCGCGGTACCTGCAATAAGACCTCCTCCGCCCACGGGTACGATCACCGTGTCAAGTTCCGGATAATCCTGAAGTAATTCGAGACAGGCCGTTCCCTGACCAATAATGACCTCCGGGTCATTGGATGGGTGGATAAAAGTAGCCCCCAGTTGCTTCACGAGCAGCTCCGACATCTCGGTGCGCGCTTTGAGGGTTGGCTGGCACTCATGTATGACCCCTCCGTAGGCCTGTACGGCCTCCTTTTTCACTGCCGGTGCGGAAGATGGCATTACGATATATGCTTTAACCTGAAGGGATTGGGCTGCCAGTGCAAGGGCCTGCGCAAAATTCCCGGAAGAATGCGTGACAACTCCCAGGGCTCGCCTGGCCGGGGTCAACTGAAGGATGGCGTTGGTAGCACCCCGCATTTTATAGGCACCCATCTTCTGGAAATTCTCACATTTAAAATAAATACCTGCCCCGGTGATTTGATTGAGTATCCTCGATGTCATCACCGGGGTCCGGTGAATGTAGGGTTGAATGCGCCGATGACAGTCAAGCAGCGCTTCCTTTTGCATACCCTTAAATTCCGGTCCCGACGCCTTCACTTCCATTGAAATGATTCCATAATGGTGCGGATATCATTCTGCAGATACAAGGCAGCCGGATAGATGGAATCATAGTTCGGTCTTACATAGAAATAAAGGGATCCTGTTACAAAATTATGGATGCTGTCCGTGACATAGAATTGCGCCTGCGAGGCGGCATTACCTCTTATTTCATAATACATCCCATACACTTGCTCCACTTCGTTTACGAACTCACTTGGGTTAATGGCATCTGCCTTTACCACATGTTCCATCGATAATTTTTGGGCGTCTGTCAGCAACTTATCCAAATTGTCGTCCACTTTCTTAAAAGTGATAAATATAGCTCCTTTTAAATCAGGATATTCCAGGGTGAGGGAGCCATCATCTTTTAATCGGACCACCGCATCACCATTATACTCAAATTGGAATTGTGACGTAGTAAGGACTTGAGTTCGCACTTCAGGGTAATCCAGGCGAAGCATGCCTCTTGGTTTTGGAAGCACTTCCTCTTCACACGATGTCATGCAAAAGATGGAGATAATTATCAGGAGACGATCATGTCGCATGAGGCAGCGTTATTTTAATTTGTTTCAGACGCTTTTTATCAAGACTTTCGACCACAAACTGATACTCCTTAAAGCGGACAGCTTCTCCCCTTTTAGGAAAGCCCCCGGCCATTTCAAGCACAAATCCTGCAATGGTTTCAGATTCCCCTTTTTGCTCTTCAAAATCTTCTTCATCCTCAATTTTAGCAACCCTGTAGAAATCTTTAAGTGTAGTTTTTCCTTCGAAAACATAGGTATGATCATCGATTTTAGAAAAAATAAGATCCTCATCATCAAATTCATCGCTGATATCGCCCACAATTTCCTCAATAATATCCTCCAGGGTAACGATGCCGGAGGTCCCTCCATACTCATCAACTACCACTGCCAGATGGATTTTTTTATCCTGAAATTCGAGGAGAAGATCATCCAGTTTTTTATTCTCAGGGACAAAATACGGTTCCCTCACAAGGGATATCCAGTTAAAGGTCTTCCGGTCCAGATAAGGGAGAAGATCCTTAACGTATAGCACCCCCAGTACATTGTCAACATTTTCCGCAAATACAGGTATACGGGAATAGCCATGCTTCAATAGCTCCTCTATGACCTCCGGAAATTTCATAGTTTCATTGAGGGCAAAAATGTCTATTCGGGGGCGCATCACCTGCTTGGTATCAGTGTTCCCGAAAGTTACTATGCCTTCTAGTATTTTCTGCTCTTCCCGGGTAGTATCCCCTTCGGAAGTAAGTTCAAGTGCCTGAGAGAGATGGTCCACACTCAAACTCGATTTCTGCTTACCCAACTTATTGTACAAGTAAATAGTACCTGCGCGCATCGGAATACTCAATGGAGAAAGAACGAAATCAAGTACTTTGATGGGATAAGCCATTAGAAAGGCAAATTGCCTTTGATTGCGATTGGCATATACCTTTGGCAGGATTTCACCGAACATAAGTATCAGAAAGGTGGCCACCACCACTTCAAGCAGAAATCGAACGGAAACGATCCCCAAAAGCATATAGTTGACATTGACAAAAATAACATCGCCAATAGAGCTGAATAACAATACGATGCCAATATTTATTGAATTATTAGCAATCAGAATGGTCGCCAGTAATTTCTTGGGCCGTTCCAGCAAGCTAACCACTACAGAACCCCTGGGTGTCTTTTCTTCCGCAATACTGTTTACAAAGGTGGGTGAAAGCCCAAAAAAGGCGACTTCAGCCCCTGAAATTAATGCAGAACATGCGAGGAGGAGCACTAAAACGGCAATTTTCAAGATAAAGACACCCTCAACAACTAATGGGCTTATAAGTAAACCGGCGGGTTCAGGGTCCAAGGATCAGAATTTAGTGGCTAAATGTTTAGAAGGGCAGGTCGTCATCCTGCACTTCTACATTAGTATGCTGTGGCATTTTTTCCGGCTCGGGGCCCCGGAAATCTCTGCCGGATTCCTCTTGCCTGCCGTCATCAGATGACGGTGTTCCCTTCCCGGGAGACAGAAAGGTGAAGTCCTGTACCTGGATTTCAGTTGAGAAACGGCTATTGCCATCTTCTCCCTGCCACTGACGTGTTTTGAGCCGACCCTCTACATAGATCTTATCCCCTTTGCTCAGGTACTTTTCACAAATCTCGGCGGCCTTATTACGCACGACTATATTGTGCCATTCCGTATTGCTTACCTTCTCACCTGTTTGTCTGTTGGTATAGGTTTCATTGGTCGCTATCGGAAATCGCCCGATACAATTACCACCTTCAAAATAATGCATTTTAACCTCGTCTCCCAGATGCCCTATCAGCATCACCTTATTTAATGTCCCTGTCATAATTTAAATCTTCCGTCAAAAATACAAAATTTAAAGTGTTTTAATGAAGTCCGATAACAATACCGGTACAGGATAGCGTGGTAGTTCTTCCAGCGGGATGCCGTTATCCAGACGAGTGGCGAGTTTGACTTTCCAGAATTTGGCATGGAGGTGCTGGTGGGTGAGCTTGTGTACTTTGGTTTCGGGGTTGGCCTGAGATACCCTTAGAATCTCATGACCAAACAGGGTCCGCGGAATGCGCTTAACAACTTCTTCCTTTTCCAGCTCGGTCTCGCTTTCAAGCAGCGGAAACTCATACAGATGCTGCCAAATTCCCTTTCCTTCGCGCTTCAGCAAAAGTGTTTTCTGACCGGGATCAATAAGTACGAGATAATTGAAGTATCGCTTCCTGATCCTTCCTTTTTTCAATTTGACGGGTAGTTCCGAAACCAGATTTTCGTTCAAAGCGGTACAACTGCCAATCAGGGGGCACTCCCGGCAGTTGGGACTGGATGGAATGCATTGCAGGGCTCCGAATTCCATGATAGCCTGGTTATATTCCCTGATCCTGTCGGAATCCATTACTTCCTTTGCCATCTCTCTGAAGTAGGTAATCCCACGCGTACTGTTTATAGGTATAGATACCCCAAAATAGCGGGAAAGTACCCTATAGACATTTCCATCCACTACCGGTTCCGGAAGATTGAAACTAATAGACGCAATTGCGCTTGCGGTATAATCTCCAACGCCTCTAAGCCCCAACAGCCCCAAGTAGGTTTCCGGAAATTTCCCGTCCATTGTTCCGCTAATCATAATAGCCGTTTTATGCATGTTCCTTGCACGGGAGTAATATCCAAGACCCTGCCAGAGCAGGAGTACCTGTTCCTCGCTTGCTGCCGCCAGATGATCAACTGTCGGAAAAACCTCCAGAAATTTTTCATAATACGGAAGACCCTGAACCACACGAGTTTGCTGGAGAATAATCTCCGAGATCCATATTTTATAAGGATCAGTGGTATCTCGCCAGGGCAGGTTTCTCTTATTCCGGGCATACCAGGAAAGAATTATTCCGGAAAATGACATGAGGCATCAACTTTGCCTCCAAAAGTAAATGGTTATATACTTAAAATTAGCCTCTTGAAGACAAAAGATTGAATAATATTTATATATTTGCAAGCCTGAAAAAATTACAGATAAACTAAATTTTTAAAATGACGAAAGCGGATATCGTAACGAAAATCTCAGAAAAGCTGGGAATTGAAAAAGGAGACGTACAAGCAACTGTTGAAACCTTTATGGAAGAGGTAAAATCATCACTTGAAAATGGTGATAACGTGTACCTCAGGGGTTTTGGTAGTTTTATAATTAAAACCAGGGCAGAAAAAACTGGCAGGAATATTTCCAAAAATACCACCATAAAAATACCTGCACATAACATCCCGGCATTTAA
>JBGTMS010000178.1:0-50610 GCA_041743425.1 Zeaxanthinibacter sp.
AATACTAAGATCCTGAAAACCAGATTGTTTTGTTTCGCCATTTACCGGATCGGGATCTCCCTCCCCGCTTGCCGAGATATAAGGGGCGTTCAGGATGAGCATTAATTGCTCCGTTACCCCATATTTGGCATAGAGACTGAAGATATCCTGCGTAATTTTATTGTGGACAGGTACCGGACCGACCTTTTCCTCTCCCACAAAATATTCATCATAGGCTGTTGCAGTATAGGAAGCGGTAAGGGAAATATTGCCGGGGGCACTATAAAAGCCGTCTATAATGCCCTGGGCATAGGTAATTGAGACTGTCAGGAAAAGGGCGCAAAATAAACTGGTCTTGTTTTTCATGGTTATTTTTTAACTTCCCTTGTGACAGTCGGGAAATCATGTGACCACTTACGCAGCTATGAGATTAATTTCGTTAATTATATGTTAAATTTTGAATATACCTTCAAATGATGAGATTGCATCCAACCCATACGGCATGGCTAGGAGGAAAAAAGCTTCCCGCGCCCAATCAAAGCATCGTCTAAATGCAATATCTCATGCCTTATCATATGAAAGCTCCCGTTGAGCATACGTCCTTAAGTTAAAAAGACCGTCTCTTTAATTTGAGACAGCCTTTTTACAACTCTTTTGGAAAATTACTAATGCAACTTAGTAGGTAACTAAACCGATTCAAAGATAAGCGCAACAGGGAAGGGAGTTGGTTAAGAAACGATTAAAGTAAATTAATAAAAGGTTAATCCTATTAAATAAATGCCAAGGAAGGGTTGAATCATTTAAATGGTCCTTCGTATCAGGATGTGTCATAAGGCACTAAAGCAGGATAAGATTTTTAAAAAACCTAAGAAAGTTAAATCGCAACGATGATTATGTCCGGGGGCATGAATTTGAAATCCATATCCTTAAAGACGGGCATGTGACACCCATTCAGCTGCCTTGTCGGCCTTTTCCCTGAGGATATAATTCAATTGGGCAACATGGTGCTGAACATGTCTCAAATTGTAAAATAAGATCTCTAGCAGCGAATAGTCTTCCACGATCGAAGGGCACAGACCATGCATGCTGATCTCATCGTGCTCTATCCAACGCTGCTTTAACTGATCAGCGGTGGCTTGCCGGATCAGATTTTCACATTTGTCCCTGCAGGACCATACATAGGAAGTAACCTCGTTTTTGCTGAATGCTCTTTTCGGTAGTACGTCGTCTATGGCTTCCGAAGGCAGAGTAGCCGGATCTGCAAGACTATAAGGCAAAACCGGTTGAAAGTCACGTACCGGAACAGTAAGATAGTAATCAAGGAAAATCGTGGTATGATAACTTATATAAAAGAATTTCCCGCGCTCTTCCCAAAGTTTATCAGGACACAGGACAATGGCACTGTGAAGCATATCGATTGATCCTCCGAAGTTCTTCCAAAGGCATTCCATGAATAATTTTTCCATTTCGTTTATGGTCAGAATTCCAACTGCAATTGATGCAAATAGGAGTATTGCAAAAACAGGCCCTTTATCTCCCGTCTACTTCAATTTCCTCCCTGGTGTCCAGGGAGCGCCCGTTGCCTCCAATGCCGCTTCATATTGGGCAAGCTCTTCTAGATAGGCGTTTAAATCCTCGCTAAGACTATCAAATGCACTCGCAGCGATCTCAAGATTCTTTTTATGGGTATCCGTTGGTGTTTGCCGGGTATTCCAATGCCCGTTTGTAACCTTCCCTACCCGTTCCCTGATAGAAGCGCTCGTCGGTTCGTTCATTCCTTCGCGCAATTTATCCCCCGACAGACGCGTCGCCAATCCCGTCAGTTTCTCCTTAAGATCGTCCAAACGGGCATACAGGCTGGGTGAGGCGTGCGGGGTCTCCAACAAGGCTGCTTTGATATGCCGGAGGTTATTACCGACTTCTTCCATTTTCATATCCGCGTTGGAAATCAGCCTTGACAGATCACTGGTTCTTTTCTGGAAATCGGCAACCGCCATTAAATCTGTTTCCGGCAGGTTAGGTACCGGCACGAGGTTAAAATCCTGAGCGGTTCCCTGGGCCTCCAAATTCCCTTTATCAAAAATATAGAGTGACACGCTGTATTTGCCGGGGGCCACGAGTGGCCCTTCGGAATCTCCTACCCATGGCGGTTTGAATTCCGGTTCGTTCAATTGGATCGGGTCCGGCTGGGCGTGTCGCAAATCCCAATTGATACGGTGCAAGCCTTCTTTGGCGGCGCCCTTGATCCAGCGTACAGGCTCGCCCTTCTCATCACTGATCAGAAGCGGTACCTGGGGTTCATTCTCGATAGATTACAGCTGCAAAAAGAGGCATGCACAACCTGAAAAAGGCTTCAACAACTTTTAATTTCCTGTTGCAAAAGTAGTTTCTGATCTGAATTACTTCCTGCTAAACGCGAATTCCAATAATCGGAATAATGCTGCGGCCGCAAAATACTAAGTATATTTTGATATCCGATTTGACCGTGCGGTACTCCTCAGTTTTGCGGGTGTTACTTAAAAATTACTCCAGGAATTAAATAAACGTAGACTGTTTCTTGGGATCCCGGCGCAGTAGACTAAGATGTTTGAAAAAAGTTGGTGTGAGGCCGGTGATTTTTTTGAACTGGCCGGAAAGGTGAGCCACACTGGAATATTGTAACCTATGAGCGATCTCCGTAAGCGTGAAGTCATCGTACAAGAGCATTTCCTTGACTTTTTCTATCTTCTGAATAATCACGAATTTCTGAATAGTGATGCCATTTACTTCTGAAAATATGTTTGCAAGAAAGACATAATCACAGTCCAACTTCTTACTTAAATAATCAGAAATATTTTCTTCAGGTAAATCCTCGGCATAATGAATCCTTTCAATTATTACCAGTTTTATTCTGTCTACCAGATGACTGTGCTTATCATCCATTATCTCCAGTCCTGATTGGTGAAGCCTCTTCCTTAACTGCTCCAACTGCACTTCATCGATATTCTCCTTTAGTTCAACCATGCCAAGATCAAGGACGACAGCGTGGAGGCCAAGCCTATTTAATTCCTGCCTTACCAACATCTTACAACGCAAACTGATCATATGTTTAATATATAACTTCATAACATAAAAATCTGCCCGGCATATCCCTGCCATCAAATGCAGCTTAAATTCACTCCCTGAGACAAAGCCTCTAAAGATACGGTATAATATAGTCCTTTGTTGACAACGCGCAGGGGACTATTCCGGCTTTTGCTCAAGCGCCATGCATTACCTTTGTGAGGTTTTGTGTAATAGTGCCTTTGCCGCGCTCACGGGTGGAAGGCTAACGATATACGCAATTATCATGCTCTTTGATGTAGAAATTTTAATGCTGAAATAAGCCCTGATTCAAGATGAAGGACCATAGGGAATACGCCGGTTCCGGTTCATTAGATGTTAGTCAGGTACTCGTTATTCCTGAATACTATGGCGTTTCGCCTTGCGCTTGGTTTCTTTTTCTTTGGACATGAGCGTATCTTTTCGTGTTAGTAACGGTATTATCTGGCTAAATCTAAAATTCAAGAGGTAACCAGTGAAATCATAACTGTGATTACTAACAGTAAGAATAACATGGCGCATTTTCTCATGATGATCTACTAAAAATTTCGTTTCAGGGTGATAGGAAGTTTTATTTTTCTACTTTAAAACGAACCTAAACCTTCTATTCTGTTAACCTTCGAATTGTAATACTTAAGATGATTATGCCCATTAAAAAACACAAACCAAAAATTAGGTATATTATACTTTGCCTTAATTGGCTGTGTTTTCTCATTGAGGACTTAATTTCATATCATAATGGGAATTCCCGTCAGGGCGACCTATTGGATTCAACCCTAATGGGCACGCTCATATGATTATTACTAATATTAAATTGTGAAACTATTTTAAGGATTACACTTAAAGGGTAATCGCAAATCATATCAATCGATCTTAACAGCCTGATTTGACGCAACTAGAAAAGTAAGATATCGGTTTTAGTTTTTATACTGTAAAGTTCCGCAGGAAGGACAAAAATGGTCTTATATCTTTTCTTATAATTGTTATATATTTTTGTTTCCTTTTTGCGGCATGGTTTTTATAGATCACAAATTAAGCATAACCTGCAAATTTGCAGGTCCCGGGTTCTTTGGTAAGCCGCCAGAGTTAAGTATGTATTCTCCTCTAATTCACTACCTTTGATGTCTAATGTGAAACTACCGGTCTGAATTTGTTTTTATAGGTTACCACTATGACCACATTCCCCCTACACCGACTTCATACTGGCCTTTATTAGGTTAATTCATAAAATTACATGTGGCTCTATATAAAATATATGGTTTCGATTCGCTGTAAAATGGTTGTTAAATCGGAACTTGATAAAATTGGGGTGCGCCACGGTGGAGTGGAATTAGGGAAGGTGGAAATTGCAGAAAGCCTGACTCCGAATCAACGTAAAAAATTTCAGAACGGATTGCAGCGTGCTAAACTGGAGTTGATGGATGAAAAGGATAGCATGCTTGTCGAAAAAATTAAAAATATCATTGTGGAGATGATCCATTATTCGGATGTTCCATTAAATCTTAATTTTTCCGAATTCCTCACGGAAAAACTAAACCATAATTATAATAGCCTCAGTAAACTTTTCACACATACTACAGGAATCACTATTGAGCAATTTATTATCTCTCACAAAATTGAACGGGTGAAAGAATTGCTGTTGTACGATGAACTATCATTAAAAGAGATTGCCCAACTCTTACATTATAAGAGTATCTCTCATTTATCTGGCCAGTTTAAAAAGTTCACGGGCTTAAAACCCACTTATTTTAAAAGTTTAGGCCAATATAAAAGAAGAAGATCACTGGAAGATATTTGAAATTTTATGGGATAGTAGCCGTAATATAAAGCATTTTCCCTCAAATTAAAACGGCCCCCTATATTACATTGCATCAGCTTCCTGGTCTTCGTTTAAAGTTCACTCATAGCAGTGTTTAAAGGAGTACTTAAATTATAAGTGTCGTAAAACCATCATCTTTGTTGAATTCCATCATTAAGACAGATGCAGTAAATATTGGCAATTGCAGAAACCAAACATTTCATAAATAGATTTCGCACCTAACGACCGTATAAAGGAAAGTGTCGCTACCCTGAACTTATAATCTGGAACCCTTTTTCGGAGGGGATTTAATCCGCTTGTTCACTGCAGTCTAAGGGCTTAAATTAATTTTGGGGAGGGGGCTATTTCCCCCTTACTTAACTATCGCAACTTTTCGTCTTTGAAATTGGAAGCTCAGTGAGACAAACTACATCATTCAACGTTGAACTTCAAAGAATAATACCATAAAATTCCTTCCAATAATAGCACGGTAAGTTAAGTTTAATGTTTAACCTAAATTTACCGTTAAATGACACGCAGGAGGCACACATTAAAGGTCAAATTCAAGGGGGTCATGGATGCTCTCTCTGAACGTTTTACGATCCAGGAACTGGGCCGCAGGTACGAAATTAACCCGACTCAGATCCCACCTTGGAAAACGCAGCTTTCAAAAAATGCCTTATCATAAGTAAATCCAAGAACGGAATAGCCCAGAGAGGGAATCGAAGCTCAGCATTGTGCACCAATGCCAGCTCTTGGAAATCCACCGGAGCGGGGTGTATTACCAGCACATGGGCAAGACAGACCTGAACCTCGAGCTTATGCGCCTTATGACGAGAAAAACCTGTTGCACCCTTGGCTGGGGGTTCTGCGAATCATCAAGTGGCTCCAAAAAGACATGGGGTGCCAGATTAACAAAAAGCGAATCGAGCGATTGTTCCGCTTGATGGTCCTTTCCGCTTCCTGACCCGAACCGAACACCTCGAAGCGGGGCAAGAGCGAACTGCACAAAGTCTTCAAGTCCCTACTCAAGTATTTGAAAATAGAGCGTTTAACCCAGGTCTGGGCCATTGACATTACCTATATACCCGTCCAGGGCGGCTACTTGAACCAATGGGCGATCCTTGACCTGTACAGCCGCTATGTGGTAGGCTGGTCGCTGTCCAATTCCATGACCTCGCAGTAGTGCCGCTGTACTCTGCAAGCTGCCATTGAAGAACATGGTTCCCCGGAGATCCTCAACACAGCCAAGGGAAGTCAATTTTCAGCCCATGAGTTCTATAAATGGGTGATTGCCCCTGAGCAAGGCATCCGCCTAAGTGTGGACGATAAGGGAAGGGCACTTAACAATATATTTGCAGAACGTCCGTGGCGCAGCGTAAATTAAGAGCACGTAAACTTTTCCCGGCCGACGACGGGCAACAATGTTACAGAGGGATTACGGTATATTTTGAGTATCAAGATCATGAACGGAGGCATCAAAGTCTGGAAGACAAAATGCCTTTAATGATTTATCAACAATGTGAAAATAAAGCGGGGTATTGGTCCCAAATGAAAAAATAGGGTATTCACCAAAAAGGGAAGGTTATGAATCTCCCCCAAGGCCCGTCATTAAACATTATCATAAAACTTATTTTTAATTAAACCCCGTCCTGAGGATTGGGGGGAATTATACAATCCTTTTGATTAAATGTATAACATTGTGAGGATAAAACCTGCTCACCTTTGTATGATTGCCTGTTAGGCCAGTTCAATAATAAAACGAAGCCTGAGGTAATACTGAAAAGTTTAAAGCTAATAATACTAAACACTCAAAATAAAAAACGCAAAATGAAAAAATCTATTTTAATGATGGCTTTCATGGCCATCCTAATTACGGGAGTTACACTGACCAGTTGTAAATCGGCAGCTCAGAAAAATGCCACAGCAGAAAATAAAGTCATTGATGCCAAACAGGATTTGGAACAGGCTAATACAGAAGTGGTGGAACAAAGAACGGCGAATGCCGAAGAATGGAAGGCTTTCAAAACCGAATCGGAACTTCAAATCAACAAAAATGAGGCACTGATTGCGAAACTGAAGTCGGCAATGAATACCCCGGGGACGACGCCTGATTATGAATACGAAAAGAAAATCAACACCTTGGAAGCATCCAATCAGGATTTGGAATCCAGAATGGTAAATTATGAAAACGATCAGGGCCGGGACTGGGATACTTTTAAGCGTGAATTTAACGCCGACATGAATACATTAGGGCAAGCGTTCAAAAGTCTGGTAGTAAAAAGTGAGGAATAACTGCTTTTAGATACGGCGGTTAACGCTTATATATTATAAACAAGGTAATCATGAATAATAAAGACATCAATGAAGTTGATAAATCCATTGCCTTAATAACCGTTGAAATTATTGAGTATATTGCACACTCCGTTGTGATTAAAACAATCCTAAAAAAAACGACTGGTAATGTAAGTGTCATTTCCTTTGACAGCGGGGAGGGGTTAACCGAGAAGACCACACCGTTTGATACTTTTACCCAAATTATTGAAGGGACTGCCGAAATAGTAATTGATACGATATCACATCTTATTAAAACAGGGCAATCTATTGTAATTCCAGCCCATGCTTCCAGTTATATCAAACCCAATGGCCGGTTTAAAATGATACAGACGGTAATTAAAAGTGGATATGAGTAGTATGCAAACTGTAATTTGACAATGTCCCGTAAAAGCCATAGGTTCTAAAGCTGAGGGTTCGACTTTTTCTTAAAGTCGGACCCTTTTTTCATGGAAGCGAGGACGATGATTATAAGAAAATTGTACTCCAAAAAATACAAATCCTTCTTAATCAACTTATTAAGAGGGTTCAAAAGTACCTCGGGTGGGAATCGAACCCACACTCGTTAGAACCGGATTTTGAATCCGGCGCGTCTACCAATTCCGCCACCGAGGCTAAAATTTCCATTCCAGCGCCACTGCCTGCCGGCAGGCAGGCCTGACAATCAATCAAGACCGCCACCTGAGCAGCCCGAAACGGGATTGCAAAGCTAAAAAATAATTTTTATCACGGAGGTAAAATTCCGCACATTTATCCCTTGCGAGCCAAATAAATTTTTAAATTTGCACCTCCTTTGTAAAAAGGAGGAATCCCGGTCCTTCTCCCGGCCAGACGAGCGAAGGTGGGATTACAACGAAGCGCTATGTCTTATACAGTTCCGGAACCAAAGATTTTCGCCTGCACTCAGAGCACCATTTTGGCTGAAAAGATCGCCCTTGCCTATGGAGCAACTATGGGAAATGTCCTGTTTTCAAGGTATAGTGATGGAGAGTTTCAGCCTTCATTTGAGGAATCCGTGCGGGGTGCCCGGATCTTTATTATAGGCTCCACCCACCCCGGTGCGGAAAATCTGATGGAAATGTTGCTGATGCTCGACGCTGCCAAAAGGGCTTCCGCCAGACATATTACCGCCGTGATGCCTTATTTTGGCTGGGCCAGGCAGGATAGAAAAGACAAACCACGTGTTCCTATTGCGGCCAAACTTGTAGCTAAAATGCTGGAAGCTGCCGGCGCTACACGAATTATCACCATGGACCTGCATGCCGATCAGATTCAGGGTTTCTTTGAAAAACCGGTTGATCATTTATTCGCGTCTACGCTTTTTTTGCCCTATCTGAAGAAATTAGGATTGAAAGATCTGACCATTGCCTCACCTGATATGGGGGGATCCAAAAGGGCCTATGCGTACTCAAAAGCGCTTGAGAGCGATGTGGTCATCTGTTATAAACAACGAACCCAGGCCAATATAATTTCCGACATGGAACTTATAGGCGACGTCCGGGAGAAAAATGTAGTCATTGTAGATGATATGGTGGATACTGCCGGAACACTGACCAAGGCCGCCGATCTGATGATCGATAGGGGAGCAATAAGCGTACGGGCAATTACCACCCATGGGCTGCTTTCAGGAGATGCCTACGAAAGAATTGAAAAATCAAAACTGCTGGAATTGATCGTAACGGACTCCATTCCTATAAAGTCAGAAAGCAATAAAGTAAAAGTACTCAGCTGTGCAGACCTCTTTGCAGATGTCATGCACAGGGTACATAACAATACCTCCATAGCCTCCAAGTTCCTGATGTAGGAAAGGATGCCATGAGGATAAATGGATTTTTAATTAAAACACATCATGAAATCAATTACAATTAAAGGATCACAAAGAGAAAGCGTGGGCAAGAAGGCAACAAAAGCCCTACGTAATGCTGGAAAGGTTCCTTGCGTGGTATACGGAGGGGAGAAACCATTACACTTTTCAGCGGAAGAAATGGCCTTCAAAAATTTAGTGTATACCCCAAATGCCCATACTGTTGTGGTTGAACTTGAAAAGGGTAATAAATTGAAGGCAGTAATGCAGGACATTCAATTCCATCCGGTTTCGGATAAAATTCTTCATGTCGACTTTTACCAGTTATTTGAAGACAAACCCGTAACCATGGAAATCCCTGTACGCTTACAGGGAAGCTCACCCGGAGTCCGAAACGGAGGGCGACTCCTATTCAGGTACCGGAAATTATCCATAAAAGCACTGCCTGACCATTTACCCGATTATTTTGATATCGATATATCCGAATTGAAAATTGGTGATTACATCACAGTAGATACATTAAAGGAGGATGATTTTGTTATCCTGCATCCCGACAATACTGTAGTGGTTCAGGTTAAAACTGCGCGTGCTGCAGTGGTTGTAGAAGAAGAAGGAGCTGAAGCTGCTGAAACAGAGGGTGAAGCAACTGCCGAAGAACGCGATGAAGCCGCAGGCACTTCAGAAAATAAGGAGTAGTTAAAAACCGCCGGTTCCTGAGAGCATCCCCAATTCTGAAAATTATCAGGTATGGGGATGCTTTTATATTTTTAGGCAATAGATATGGGGTTATGATTCATTTTTTAAAATCGTGGTGGAGAAAAAACCCTGCAATAGGAGAAGAAAAGGAAGCTGTGAAAAAATATTTAATTGCCGGACTGGGCAATATAGGCCCCAACTACACCGGCACAAGGCATAACATCGGTTTCCAGATTCTGGACCACCTGGCAACAAAACAGCAATTTGGTTTTAATACCCAAAAGTTGGGAGATATGGGCACCTTTAGAATAAAAGGAAGACAGATTCTCTGTCTAAAACCATCCACCTATATGAATCTCAGTGGCAAGGCTGTGAAGTACTGGATGGAAAAAGAGAAAATCCCACAAGAACAGTTACTGGTAGTTACTGATGACATCAACCTGCCCTTTGGTACCCTTCGCCTGAAAACAAGCGGCAGTGACGGGGGCCATAATGGATTAAAGGATATTCAGGGTTCATTGCAAACCATGGCCTTTAACAGGCTGCGATTTGGGGTAGGCGCCGGGTTTGAAAAAGGCCGGCAGGCAGATTTTGTGCTCAGCAGTTGGAATGACGAGGAGTTTGCACAACTCTTAGAAAGACTTGACAGAGCCAATGAATTGATTTTATCCTTTGTACTGGCAGGGGTTTCATTGACTATGAATCAGTACAACAATACCTGAGACCTATTGGATCAGAGGGCCCTGAACGAATAAATCCCAGAATCTGAAGAATTCCCCTGTCCGTCCTTTGTAATAACTTTCCAATAGTACACTGTACCCGCTACCACAGAAACCAAGAGCGTCTGTGTCACATTGGACGGAGAAGCCTCGAGAAAAGTAGGGGGCGAGCTTGTCGAATAATACACTTCATACCCCACGATATCGTTGTCCACATCCACACCATCCCATTCCAGCCTTACCTGATTATTAATGTCGGCGTTTTTGCTGGAACCGGATTCAGGCGATATGATTCTCGCTGGGAAAGGGGCATAGGTAGTCAGCGAGCCCGCATTATAGAATTGCCACGTTTCACTTGTCGCAATTTCTTCTGTTTCGGTATTTTTGGATAGTACTACCCATGAATAGGGCATCCCTTTGTCCAAAGGCAGTGCAGAAGAAAGGGCTTGTGTACTTACAGTCTGGGTCGTTTCGGTAAGCTGGTTCGTCACCCTGAGTTCATAAGTAGCCGTGTTCTGCGCCGCCAGCCATCGGAATTCCACCTGGCTTCTGGAATCCCCGAGGTCAGTTCCGGTGGTGCATTCCGTATCCTGAAGCGGGAACGACAATTCAGCCGCCTGCGGAATCCGTGGTCGGTCTTTATGGCAACCCATTATAATCAGTACCATCACTATGAACGTATATGACTTCATCGTTTTACAGCTTTAAAGGTTTCACGGACGCCATCATGAATGAGAGTCACCAGGTACAATCCGGATGGGAATTCGCTGAAATCGATTTCGAGTTCAGCACCATCCGGCTGATAGTTGCCGTCCCATATTAACCTGCCGGAAGCATCATGAACAGTGACCTGTACATCAGAGGTCTCCATTCCCAGAAATACGGTAGTATTGGCAGAAAAGGGATTTGGAAAAAGGACCGGCCTACCGGAAACAAAAATTTCATCCTCAAAACTTCCCTGGCATGGGAGATCTGTAGTAACAGTAATAGAATTCATGCCTGGTTGGAGGCGGAGTTCAAATGTGGACTCCCGGGTTTTCATCACCTTTCCATTGAGAATTAAAGTATAACTGTCCGAGCCTGATAAGCTCAGAGTGGCCTGCAGGCCATCAGAAGAAATAACAGAAGAAACACTCAGGGGTTCCGGTTCTGAGACCACAGCATTAAAACAATAAGCTTCATACTCCCTGTCCCCGTCTATAGCGGTTATACATATGGCATAAGATCCTGCCGACAAATTATCCAATTGATAGCTATTCGTAAAAGCGTCATTCAAAGAGATGGGACTGGTAACACCCAGGGAATAATTAAAATCCAGACCTGCTAATATCTCAATACTTCCATCGTTACTGCCTGCACAGGATTCACTCTGAATACTCACAGTGAAATTGTCGGAAGGAAACCGGTATATTGGGCATCCGTTGGTGTCAACATCCGTGTCCGGAGGCGTATTGGGGCACAGGTCATCGCCATCATTAAACACCCCATCGCCGTCATCATCCGGACGATAATCACCCTCAGCGCATATTTCAAGGGCGAATGTATTGAGCCTGCCCCCATCTTCAAGGGCATTGTCGCTCACTTCCAGTATCCAGTCTCCCAAAGTGGATTCCCCGTTAAAAGTAGCCAGAGATCCCAGGGGTTGCATAACGCCATTGATTCCCGGGTTGCCGCCACAGGTGAAAACACCTGCATCATCATCAAATACGACATCTATATTCTGCAGATCACCACAAGAATTGGCTATCAGAATGATACGTGTCCCTGCCGGAGAGCTAAGACTGACTTCCAGGTCTGAGAGAAATGAATGGTCCATGTCAAGGATGACATTCACATCCGAGATACTTAGATCATTGCTGACGGAGATGGTCGATGTCACAGTAGGAGTGCCGGTAGAGGAAATAGTCAGCGGCAGACCATTGCCATTCGCAGTTTGGCAATTAAGTACGATGGTAGTAAAACTAAAGGCCGGGCCAAAAGTTCCCTGCCCACATTGATTCTTCGGTCGTATGCGCCAGTAATACAGATTCTCCGGCTGAAGACTGACAGGATTGTAGGAGCTGGTAGTTACCTCTGCTGATTCTATAATATTGTTGAAGGCTGCATCACGGGCAATTTGTATGTCAAACGAGGTTGTCGTAATGGACGAAACCCATTCCAGGGTCACATTAGGACTGATTTCCACGGACCCGTTGGCCGGACTGGTCAGGGGAACTTCTGAAAAGGTAGAATTATATATATTGACGGTAAGGTCAACCTCCCTTGACATACTGTCGGAAGTTGCCAAAACCTTAATAGAATAGCTTCCGGAGGCCACTCCATCGGTATTGGATAGGGTCAACGAAACTGGCGTATTATCTGAGATTGCCGAGGCAGGTGAAAAAGTAATTCCGAGGCCGGAGGGTGCCCCTGAACTCGAGAAGCTTACAAGTTCGTTAAAACCGCCTGTAGTTTCATAACTGAAGGGAATGACAAGATTGGCAGGTTGGCAAACATCAAAGGTCAGACTTGAAAAATTTAAAACGAAGGGCGACTGTGCAATCGTAAAATCTGCCGCGTTCACGGCAAGAAAAATATTATCGCTCGCCCTGACCATGATGCGCCCTTCTGAAGTGGGCAGAGCCGGCAATTGGATGTCATGTTCTCCATCATTCAGCACGTCCTGGGCAAGAATGACAGGAAATGAATCTCCGCCATCCACAGAAAGTAGCAGATCTACAAGCTGGGCATCAATGGGCAGTATATTGGTATTCGCCACATCCCAGCTAACCGTCTGGTTGCTTCCCGCCATATAGCTGACAACTTCTTCCTGGGAGGTCACTACAAAGGGTCCGGCGTTATTCAATACTTGTATGCTGACCAGATCAGAAACCACTTGTCCCCCCCCTGCCGCGTTGTCCCTTACGGTAAACGCAAAATTCAGATCCCGCTCTACATTTGATACGGTTTCCCAGGCCGAATTGACGGTTGGGTTTATTTGGGTTATATTTCCCTGGGCGATTTCAGAAAGTTTCGGGAAATAGCGGGTATCAGCAATACCAGGCCGCTGAGATCGGAAATTGGCTCCGCTGGGGTTATCCGGCCCAAAAGATGATGAAGTTACAATTCCATTATCAATCTGCTCCCAGGTATAAGTCAGGACGTCACCGGGATCGGCATCTGTCGCGCTTCCGTCGAGCACAAACGGTGTGCCTTTGGGAATGATAAAGTCGCCTTGGGGGATAATCACCGGAGGAACGTTTGAAAGGGCCGTTTCCGCCGCGCAACTGGTGGCTGCCAGATATTCAGCTATCTGAAAGATGCTGAAATAATGAAAATAGTCATCCCCGTTCGGCGCCACATTATTTCCCTGCACTATGCCTGCGTAGCCCATGATTGTTGATCCGCTGGCGGGCTCTACCTGCACCAGGGTTCCTTCTGATTCAAATGACCAGGAATGATTAGCTCCGAACTGGTGGCCCAGTTCGTGCGCCACGAAATCGAGATCATATATATCTCCGATTGGGTTGTTTGCCGCGGAATATGCACTGCCTTTTTGATTGTTATTACAAACAGAACCAATAAAACCGGCATTACCGCCATCACTGTCCCTGTGAAACAGATGGCCAACATCATAATTTGGCTCTCCGATGTTATTTGTTATTGTATTCTGAACCTGGGTATTGAGATTATTGGTGTACGGATCATTGCCAGCATTGGTAAAAATGATCTCATCGTTGTTGGCAACCAACTCCAGTCGTACCGCCAAATCCCGTTCAAAAACCTCATTTACTCTGGTCAAAGTGGCATTTATGGCGGCAAGTGCGTCAGCAACTGCTCCGCCGTGAAACTGTGTATATTCCCCTGAAGCGGAAACAGCGATTCTATAGGTTCGCAGGGTTTGGTCATCAACCACGCGATTCGGACTGGCCAGCTTGCTGCTCCTGATGTTATCTTTAGTCAGACAAATGAACTCCATATCTGCATTTATTGCATCGTCGCGTCCGTATACCATATAGACATCACCTGCAGAAGTTGTTTTTTGTATAAATGTGACCTTGCTATCATCCGCCTGAACCATCATGCTTTCCATCCCATTGTGAGAAATACTGAATCTGATGCGATCCGTACCATGTTCCAGGCTATAGCCGGAATACGATTTGATATCGGGAAACTTATCTGCCAGCTCCGGAGAGAATACCGGGGTTTCAATTACACTAAAAGGAATTACTCTTCCCTCGCCGTCAGGAAAAAAGACAGTGGTTCGCAGGCCTTTCTGTGCGGAGGGGGAGGAAAGTGCGTCCCTGAAAGACTTTTCCTCCAAACGAAAGATCGCTACCTCATCTGTGGAAAGTCCCTGCATGGAAGGTGCTGATGGAGTAAGAGCCAGGGTGGCCTGCTCCCAGTATGTGCTTTGCGCGAATCCTGAAAAGGCAAGAAATAGTATGGTAAATGATGAAACAAGCCGTAATTTTGTGCACATTTGGGGGAATTTGAAAAATTAAATGTAAGCCTTTTTATTTTTTAATTTAAGTGGTAACAGTTCAAAGCATTTCTAAATACGATAAAAGGCGTCCGACTGCTATTACAATTGGTACTTTTGACGGAGTTCATCTGGGACACAAAAAAATTCTCCAACACCTCATTGAGAATGCCGCAAAGAGTCAATTGCAGTCAACATTACTGACCTTTTTCCCGCATCCAAGAATGGTGCTTCAGAAGGACACTGATATCAAGTTGCTGAACACTATGGAGGAGAAGCAGCAGATCATGAATCAGATAGGACTGGAATGTCTGATCATCCACCCCTTTACAGTGGAATTTTCCCGACTTACCGCTTCGGAATTTGTCCGGGATATTCTGATTGATTCCCTGGACGTAAAAAAGATAATCATTGGTTATGATCACAGGTTTGGCAGAAACCGTAATGCCACCATTAAAGATCTGATAGCCTTTGGTGAGAATTACAATTTTGAGGTGGAAGAAATTCCGGCACAGCAGTACGATCACGTTTCAATAAGCTCGACTAAAATTAGAAACGCGCTTATGGAAGGGGATATGAAAACAGCAAACACCTATCTGGGATATTCTTATATGCTGACTGGAAAAGTGGTTCAGGGCAAAGGTCTTGGCAGACAACTGGACTTCCCAACTGCCAATCTACACATTGCCGAATCCTATAAACTGATCCCAAAAAATGGGGTCTACGTTGTCCGCTGTCTTTTTCATGGGAAGGTCATTTTCGGGATGATGAATATTGGCTACACCCCAACGGTTTCAGAATCTGAAAAAAAGACTTCAGAAAAGGAAAAAAAGATTGAGATTCACTTTCTCGATTTTGAAGGGGACCTGTATGGTGAAAAAATTCAGGTAGAAATGCTGGAACGTATCAGGGATGAACATAAGTTCAGTTCTCTGGGAGCTCTGAAGCGGCAATTAGAAAAAGACCGGGAAATCTCGCTATCAATAATCCCCAGATAGATGCTCCGTCATTTTCTATTTAAAAAGATCGATAACAGCGGGTTGCTGCTTTTTCGGATGATCTTTGGAATCCTTATCTGTCTTGAATGTTATGGTGCAATAGCCACAGGATGGATTCGAAGGACCCTTATTGAACCAAAATTCACCTTTACCTTCATCGGTTTTGAATGGTTACAGCCCCTGCCCGGGAATGGAATGTATTTCTATTATTTCATTATGGGCACGCTGGGTCTTTTGGTGGCGGCAGGATATAAATATCGCTGGAGCATGATCGCCTTTACAGTGCTCTGGACCGCCACCTATCTCATGCAAAAATCCTCTTATAACAACCACTATTACCTGCTTATCCTCATTTCCTTTATAATGTGTTTTTTACCGGCCAACAGGGGGTATTCTCTTGATAGCAGGGCAGATCCGTCGCTGGTAAGGCACTCCATGTATCACTATATCAAATGGTTGTTCGTGCTGCAGTTATTCATCGTATATACCTATGCAGCAGTCGCAAAACTTTACGCAGACTGGCTTGATTTCAGTTTTGTGAAGGTGTTGATGCAGAGTAAGGCCTCTTATATTATGATAGGAGGCGTACTTCAGAATCTCTGGCTGCATAAGGTGATTGCGATAGCCGGTGTATTCTTTGATTTGCTCATCGTCCCTGCGCTTTTGTGGAGACGCACCAGGATGGCAGCTTTTGTATTTTCCATTTTTTTTCACCTCTTTAATTCCATTGTTTTCCAGATTGGCATTTTCCCTTACCTCTCCCTTGCCTTTACACTTTTCTTCTTTGATCCGGAAGCTGTCCGGGCACGATTTTTTAAACGAAAATCCAGCTCAAAAGAAGATGAAGAAGATCTCCTGCCTTCCCGTATGAACTGGATGTATTTTGGATGGGGAGTATATTTTCTTATCCAGACTCTTTTGCCTTTAAGGCATCATTTTATTAAGGATGATGTGTTATGGACAGAAGAAGGGCATCGAATGAGTTGGCGTATGATGCTCCGCAACAGGAATGGTATTATTCAGTTCAGGGTGGTTAGAAAGGACAATCAGTCATCAGAGCTCATTAAATTAAAAGATTACCTCACCCAGAAACAAATGAATCGGGTAGCATCTTACCCGGATTTCATATGGCAATTTGCACAATATCTTAGGAAAGAACATGCCAGGAAGGGGATCCCTGTTTCCGTATTTGTCAAATCGGAGGTAAGTATCAACGGAAAGCCTCGCAGCCCCTTTATTGATCCGGAAGCAGATCTTGCCGCAGAGCACTGGGCCGTTTTCGAACATAATGACTGGATTCTTCCTTCACCCTGGTCGGCACCCGATAGAACGGAATAGTTTATGTACGAAATGGCATGAGGCAGTTTTTGGCAGACCCGATAAGACCTGGACAGTAAAGCCATTTGTTCAGGACCCTGATTGCCGGACTTCTGATCAGAACAGGGCGACGGGATATATAATAGAAATTGATAGAAAATCACAGGATTGCATTAAATTTGCCCGATCTAAAAAGTGAACATGCTTCAATTACAGGCCATAAGGGAAAACAAAGATGACATCGTTACCGCTCTTAACAAGCGTAATTTTGACGCAGGTCCCTTGCTGAACAAAGTCCTGTTAGTAGATGAAAAAAGACGTGCTACTCAAACGAATCTGGATGCTGTATTGTCAGAAGGCAATACCCTTTCCAGAGAGATAGGTTCGCTTTTCAAAAACGGGAAACAAAAGGAAGCGGAGGCACTGAAAACGCGTTCCTTACTATTGAAGGAGGAAGCAAAAAAACTGGGAGACGTGCTTTCATCCGTGAGTAAAGAACTGGAAGAGGCGCTTTACCAAATCCCTAACGTACCACATATATCCGTCCCTGAAGGCACTAAAGCAGAAGACAACATTGAGATATTCCGGGAGGGGAAGATTCCGGATTTGGGCGAAAATGCGATGCCTCACTGGGAACTTGCGACTAAATATGACCTGATCGATTTTGAATTGGGCGTTAAGATCACCGGAGCGGGTTTCCCGGTATACAAAGGCAAAGGGGCAAAGTTGCAAAGAGCCCTGATCGCCTATTTTCTGGATAAAAATACGGCGGCGGGCTACAAGGAAATGCAGATGCCTCTGTTGGTCAATGAGGCTTCTGGTTTCGGTACCGGACAATTACCCGACAAAGAAGGGCAAATGTACCATGTAGGTACCGACAATCTGTACCTCATCCCCACTGCAGAGGTTCCGCTGACCAATTTATTGCGTGACACCATTCTGGAGACAGGCGATTTCCCTATTTGTTATACAGGGTACACCCCATGTTTTAGGAGGGAGGCAGGCAGTTATGGCGCACATGTGCGCGGCCTTAATAGACTGCATCAGTTTGACAAAGTGGAAATCGTAAGAATTGAACACCCATCCAGCTCCTACGAGGCGCTGGAAGGCATGGTGGACCATGTCCGTGAGATGCTTCGTGAACTGCAGCTTCCATTCAGAATTTTAAAACTTTGCGGAGGTGACCTTGGATTCACAGCGGCAATGACCTATGATTTTGAGGTTTATTCAACTGCCCAAAAACGCTGGCTTGAGATCAGTTCCGTCTCCAATTTTGAAGCCTTTCAGGCGAACAGGCTGAAGCTGCGTTATAAAGATGCCCAACAGAAGACCCGGTTGGCACATACACTTAATGGCAGCGCGCTGGCACTTCCCAGGGTGGTGGCAGGTATCCTGGAGAATTACCAGTCCGACAAGGGTATTAGAATTCCTGAAGTCCTCGTCCCTTACACGGGCTTTGATTATATTAGCTAGCTCTGTATTACTTCAACCTGTCACTGCCCGGGAACTAACAAAAACCTCAACACTCCGGTAGGCTCCAATTTGACCAGACGTGGGGAGCGCTTCGGGTCATGGAAAGCTTGTATTCCTCTTAACAGCTACTTCACCCGATCTGTAGTATATTTGCCTCTATGAGAGTATTGTTCCCGTTGCTATTGCTCCTATTCTGTACGCCCGGGCTTTCCCAGGATGATTTTCTGGCAAAACAATATTTCAATGATGGTGAATTTGAAAAAGCGGCTGTCTATTACAAGAAGCTGGTGGCTCAGAATCCACGGCGAACCGATTACACAGAAGGCCTTATTGCATGCTATCAGCAACTGGAGCAATATAAGGAGGCCGAAGAATTCATTCTGGAAAATATAAGTATGGGGAATCCCTATCCCACTATCTTTATTGAATTGGGATACAATTACCGCCTGCAGGACAAGGAGGAACTTGCGAAGGAGAATTATGAAATTGCCCTTGATGCGGTTGAAGAAAATCCGAATTATGGCTATGGGGTTGGTTTCAGCTTTCAACGGTATTCCATCCTTGATTATGCCCTGAAAGCCTATGCCCGTGCAATGGAATTAAATCCTGAGCTGGATTATAATTTTCAAATGGCACGGATTTATGGGGAGTTGGGTAACATTGAAAAAATGTATGAGACCTATTTTGAGCTGATAAGTAACGGCAAGTCGACCATGGCCAACGTGCTTAGCAATATAGACTCTTTCATCAGTTCGGATCCTGAAGATGAAAACAATATTAAACTCAAAAAAGTTTTGTTGGGGAAGTCACAACAAAAACCTGATCTGGTCTGGAATGAATTACTTAGCTGGCTGTTTATACAGCAGAAACAATACGGCAGCGCCTTTATTCAGGAAAAAGCCATTTACAAAAGATCGGAAGGCGGAAACCTTCAGCGCCTGGAAAGTCTTGGCAGCCTTGCCCTGACAGAAAAGTCTCCCGGAGAGGCGAGAGCCATATTCGAGTACATTGTCTCGAATAGCAGCGATCAGGTAACCCGATTGAATGCGGAATTGAATCTGATTGACATCGAACAATCGGATCCCGGGCTGAAGTCATTTGAAAATTTAGAGAAGAAATTTGAAGATCTCCTGAAGCGCTATGGTTATCAGGGGCAAACGGTACAACTCCAGGTGGCCTATGCCCGCTTCCTCACTTTTAAATTGGACCAGCCGGATCGCGCCATCGATATCCTTAAAAAATGTCTGGCCCTTTCGCTGAATCGTTATGGAAATGCCTTTATAAAACTGGCACTCGGTGACATTTTGGTATTTGATCAGAAATTCAATGAGGCCCTCATCCATTTTTCGCAGGTGCAAAAAGCATTGAAAAATGATGTATTGGGTCAGGATGCACGTTTTAAAGTGGCTCAAACCAGCTTTTACAAAGGAGATTTTGACTGGGCTTTAACCCAATTGAAAGTATTAAGGAGTTCCACCTCTCAGCTGATCGCCAATGACGCCATGCAGCTCAGTCTTCTTATTTCAGACAATTCCCTTGAAGACTCAACGCGTACGGCTTTAAAAAAATACGCCCGTGCTGATTTATTGGCTTATCAAAATAAATCTGAAGAAGCCATTAAGGCACTGGAAGATATACTTAACAACCACAAGGGTGAAAAGATAGAAGATGAGGCACTGCTTAGGCAGGGAGCACTTTATGAGAAAATGAATGACATTGAAGCGGCCAGGTTCAATTATCAAAAAATTGTTGAATTTTACGGAAGTGACATCCTCGCAGATGATGCCTACTTTGCTTTGGGGGAATTGTACAGGATTCGGTTAAATGACCCACAGAAGGCGATGGAGCACTATGAAAAGATTATCTATAATTATCAGGACAGTTATTATTTCCCGCAGGCCAGGAAGAATTTCAGGATGTTGAGGGGGGATTCTATCAATTGACAGGCCGTTGAGCTTTAGCCGCCTTTGATCCTATTTAGTCATGTATATTTATAACGTTACCGTGAATATTGATAATGATGTCCAAGTCCAATGGTTATCATGGATGAAAGAATGTCATATTCCAGATATGATATCAACCGGGAAGTTTATACAAGCCACACTATCAAGAGTACTGATAGACGAGGAAAAAGGGGGGATAACTTATTCTATTCAATACAGATGTAAGTCCAGAGAGATCCTTGAGGCCTATTATCAGGAGGATGCTTCGCGCATGAGATCAGAGGTTCAACAAAAATTTCCGGACAGATTTGTTGCTTTCAGAACGGAAATGCAGATCCTTGATGAACAGAACGCCGACATTCCAAGTGCCACCTATTATTTGTTCACCTACGGCACTCTATGTGATAAAGGCATACAGACTGAATTATTTTCAAGGAACCCCACAGTAACCAGGGAAAAGCTCAAAGGTTACCGGATAGCTGACCTGAAAGTGGCAGGATGTTATCCAACCATTGAAATTTCTAATGACGACAAGTCCATCGTAAACGGAGAAGCCTATTTGATAAACAAAAGAGAACTGCTGATTGCTGACGCCTATGAAGGAGCAGCCTACAAGCGTATAAAAGTCGGGTTGGTTTCCGGAAAGGAGGCATGGGTATATCTGGCATCGGATGAAATCACTGAACCTTGAATCCAGTAAGGTGTCAAAAAAGAAGTCAAAAGGAACTCCTATTTCAGGAAAAAAGTACCTGAAGAAGGGGTTAGAACCTGTAAAGGCCAAGAAGTACCTCGGACAACATTTTCTGAAAGATGAGGAAGTGGCAAGGCGCCTTGCTGAAACCCTTACCCTCTCAACGTACCGGCATGTTATTGAAATAGGACCAGGGACGGGCATGCTGACAAAATATCTGCTTCAACAGGAGATGGAGCTTATCGCCATGGAACTGGATTCCGAATCAGTCATTTACCTGAGACACAGTTTTACTCTGGAGCATTCCGGTCTCCCAGGCTCCAATCACTTTCAAATTGTAGAAGCCAATTTCCTTACTTTCGACCTGAAAACACTCTTTGGGTCGACCCCTTTCGCCATCATTGGAAATTTCCCCTATAATATTTCCTCCCAGATCGTATTTAAACTTTTGGAATACAGGCAACAGGTACCGGAGTTTTCCGGAATGTTTCAAAAAGAAGTAGCACTAAGAATTTGCGCTAAAGAAGGTAATAAGGTTTATGGAATTTTGTCTGTTCTGGTCCAGGCGTTCTACACTGCCTCCTATTTATTTACTGTTCCTCCCGAGGTATTTGAACCTGTACCAAAAGTAGAATCAGGAGTATTACAATTGAAACGCCGTGATGATTTCAGGCTTGAATGCGATGAGATCCTGTTCTTCAGGTTGGTAAAAACTGCCTTCAATCACCGCCGGAAAACCCTTCGGAATAGCCTGCGACCCCTTGATCTTTCAGAATTTCTCCGGGAGAGGCCTATTTTCAATAAACGTCCGGAACAACTCAGCGTCTCTGAATTTATTCAACTGACTCTGGACATAGAGCAAGACCTTTCCTGATTTCCGTTTATGAATCAAACAACTGCTTCCATAAAATTACGGTCGGGCGCCTCAACTTGAACACCCGCTCAGGATGGCAACTCCAAACTTTTCTTTAGCTTTGCGGGGTGCGTAGAAATTCATCCGTACTAATACCCGCAGCATGGCACCATTTAAACTAAGCGCCGAGATAGTAGCCGAAATTGAAAATCACATACAAAACCGGGAAGACGCCGCAATCCATTCCCTGCTGGGAGATGTCCACTATGCGGATGTAGCTGAAATAATCAATGAGCTGAATGCTGATGAAGCAACCTACCTCATCAAACTTCTTGACAGTGATAAAACCTCAGATATCCTCACCGAACTGGATGAAGATGTTCGGGAAAGCATCCTGAATAAATTATCTTCCAAGGAAATAGCCGGGGAACTGGACGAGTTGGATACGGACGATGCCGCTGATATTATTGCCGAATTGCCAAGGGAATTAGTTCAGAAAGTAATTTCAGAAATAGAGGATCGGGAACATGCCAAAGACATTGTCGACCTCCTGCAGTATGACGAAAATTCAGCAGGTGGACTTATGGCAAAGGAACTTGTGAGGGTTAATGAAAATTGGACGGTACTGACCTGTGTTAAAGAAATGCGTGCCCAGGCAGAAAATGTGACGCGTGTTCATTCGATCTATGTGGTCAATGATGAAGAAATTCTGCTGGGTCGACTCTCGCTCAAAGACCTGTTGACGACCCCGACTACGGCACATATAAGGGATGTGTATATTCCCAAGGTAGATTCTGTAACTGTGAATGAAAAACCGGAAGAGGTAGTCAAGATTATGTCCAAATATGACCTGGAAGCAATTCCGGTGGTGGATGAAATCGGCCGACTTGTGGGTAGAATTACGATAGATGACATCGTGGATGTGATCAGGGAAGAAGCAGAAAAGGATTATCAGTTAGCCGCGGGGATCTCCCAGGATGTGGAGGCCGATGACAGTATTCTGGACCTGACACGCGCCCGTTTACCGTGGTTGTTCCTTGGATTACTTGGGGGCGTTGGCGCTGCTGCCGTAATGGGCGGGTTTGAATCCCTCATCGGACAGCATGCCATCTTATTTTATTTTACTCCGCTGATCGCCGCGATGGCTGGCAATGTAGGAGTGCAGTCCAGTGCCATTATGGTGCAGGGCCTTGCCAATGATGATCTTAAAGGCAGTATCGGGAACAGGCTGGTGAAGGAAATGATGCTCGCTGCGCTGAACGGGGTCATTCTTGCCACCATTCTCCTCTTCTTTACATGGTGGTGGAATGGAGATATTACCATTTCCCTTGCCATCTCCCTTTCGCTTGTTTCAGTGATTATAGTAGCAGGTATTATTGGTACCTTCATCCCTTTATTCCTGCATAAACGTGGCATTGACCCTGCCATAGCCACTGGCCCTTTCATCACTACGAGCAATGATATTTTTGGGATTCTCATTTACTTTACAATTGCAAAGTTACTTTTAGGCTTGTGAACTGCGGGAGCAGAACCAAAGAAAGTTGGTGGTACATAGGTCCTATCAATTTACAAATTATGCAATCAGTTTTGCGTGGCAGGAGTCTGCAGATGTTGCTGTTATTCATGCTGCTCATCATGGCCGCCTGTAAAAAGGAAAAACCGGCAGAACTCTCCCTGGAGAACAGTCCAAAGTCTGTGATGTTGTTTATGGATGGGGTGGTTTCCACGGGTCTGTATGAAAGAGATATCACCATCTCCGCAAGTGGTCACGAGATCATATATACTTTAGGTGACTACCGTCAAAAACGCAGGAGCCTTGTGAGTATCAGAAAAGATGAAGATGCCTTGCAACCGGCAAAAATCCTCCCGTTTTCGGGAGAATTCAATGATATTGAACCCTTCCTTACCGTGGATGACCTCCAATTGTATTTTGCCTCAGACAGGCCGGTGGATGCCGACACCACAAGGATGGATTATAACATCTGGGTAGTGGAGCGGAATGGTGGCGCATGGGGAATACCGCGTCCTCTGGACACGCTGATCAATACCAAAGGAGATGAATTCTATCCTTCAGTTGCCAGAAACGGGAATCTGTATTTTACCGCCACACGAGCCTTTGGAATAGGCCGTGAAGATATTTATGTCAGCATACAATCCGGAGGAAGATATGAGGCTCCGCAGCTGTTGGACAATACTGTGAATACGACAGCGTACGAATTCAATGCGTATGTGAGTCCTGAAGAAGATCTCCTGATATTCAGTTCCTATGGCCGGGATGATGATATGGGCGGGGGAGATCTGTACTACAGTCGCAAAAACATGAACGGGCAATGGTCTGCCTCCAGAAATCTGGGCGCGGGTATTAACTCTCCCTCTCTTGATTACTGTCCTTTTATTGATTTCCCAAGAGGGAACTTTTATTTTACCAGTGAGCGGCAATCCATCCAAAGAAAAAAGGCCACTTCTGTCGAAGCCATTACGCTGGAAGCCAACCAGACACTAAACGGAATGGGCAATATTTACCGGGTGGCCCTCGACTATCTGCAAATGGATTGACAAAGGCCTTTTATCTCTTTTGAAAGGATCTGAGATGGTACCGGTCTGTGACCAGGACTGTTGCGAACCCCGATGTGAATGGACCGTGCCCCTATTTTTGAGTTCGATCGTACCGGGGTTTTGCCTAAAACAATATATTAGCAGAGTTAATAAAAGGCAGGTCATGAAATCTATCCCTCTGAGCGCGAAACTCAAATCCATCAACAGCCATTGGCATCCGCACCAGATCGCAACAGTGGATAGCATGCAAGTACTACTGGCGAAAATCAAAGGAGAATTTGTATGGCATGCTCATGAAAAGGAGGATGAGTTATTTCAGGTTTTGAAAGGCACTTTATACATGCAGTTCAGGGACAGAACGGAAGTGGTAAATGAAGGCGAGATTATTGTGGTCCCAAAAGGAGTTGAGCACTGCCCTGCAACCAGGAATAATGAAGAAGTGCATCTGATGCTCTTCGAAAAGGATTCGACCCTTCATACTGGTAATGTTCAAAGCGAATTGACAAAAGCCGTCTATCCTAAAATCTAATTTTTATGAAGGTGCTTCATCTGGATAAGAACCATCCATTGCTTATTGAAAAATTGACGGATGCAGGGTTTCAAAATGAGGAGGATTACACTTCGTCAAAAGCAGAAGTGGAGGGTAGGATTCAAAACTATGACGGGATTGTTGTTCGCAGTCGCTTCGCCATTGACAGGACGTTTTTGAAAAAGGCAGTCAGGCTTAAATTCATTGGCAGGGTGGGTGCGGGTCTGGAGAATATTGATGTGGTGGATGCCGGAGACAGGGGAATTTTTCTGGCCACTGCCCCGGAGGGAAACCGGAATGCTGTTGGGGAGCACACATTGGGAATGCTGCTTTGCCTGTTCAACAAACTGAATAAGGCGGATCGGGAGGTTCGGAAGGGAATCTGGGATCGCGAAGGAAACCGTGGACATGAATTGGAGGGTAAGACGGTGGGAATCATCGGTTATGGCCATATGGGAAAGGCATTTGCCAAAAAATTATCCGGATTTGATGTGGAAATTGTCTGTTATGACATTGCCGGCGGGGTTGGTGATGGAAACGCCAGGCAGGTCGGTATCATGGAGTTGCGACAGAAAACCGATGTGCTCAGCCTTCATGTCCCGCAAACTCCCGACACAATCTCTATGATCAATAATTCCTTTATAAAGAGTTTTAAAAAGCCTTTCTGGCTGCTTAATACAGCCAGGGGGAGTGTTGTTGAAACGGGGGCCCTTGTCTCCGGGCTGGAGTCCGGTAAAATCCTTGGAGCGGCGCTGGACGTCCTGGATTTTGAAAAAACGTCCTTTGAAGATATGTTCTCTCAGGCGATTCCGGAAACATTTAATTATTTGATGCACAGTGACAAAGTCCTGCTTTCCCCGCATATTGCCGGTTGGACCATTGAAAGCCGGGAAAAGCTGGCCGTGACAATAGCAAATAAAATTATTGACAGATTCGGGTGATCCCCTTGACCCATAAATAAAAAGTCCATTTATACAATAAACCGTGACAGACAATATCAAATGAATGATTCTGCACGTTGAAGATCAAACCAAAATTTTGGTATCATAGTTAGGTTAGCCGCAAGTTGGAGAGGCCGATATAAGATCTGCCGTAACGTCACTTCTTTTTACCCTGCCACAGATTGAGGGAGGGGATTTAGAAGGCGTGACAACAGTAAACGGTTGCTTCTTTTGTTGGGTTCATGTTTTTCCGTTTTGGAGCCCATGATTTTGGCAAATGCCGGGATTGTCGGCAGGATCTATATGAGGAGGGGTTGATTCAGAAGTCCTTGTCCGGCACCAATGCGGCGGACAGTAAAGGGTGGGCTGAACAAGGCAGCAGCTGAAGGCTGCATCATTATTCAATTTTATTTAGCAATTTTAATTGATGCTTATGAAAAACAGGGTAACAGGACTGGGAGGCTTTTTTTTTAAGTCGACTGATCCCGACAAAATCAAGGATTGGTACAAGACTCATCTGGGCCTTGAGACAGATAATTACGGATGCACCTTTTGGTGGAAGGATAAGGAAGGGAAGGATTGCAGCACGCAATGGAGTCCCTTCCAGAAAGACACCACGTATTTTGCACCCAGCGAAAAGCCGTATATGATGAATTTCCGAGTAGCTGACCTGGTAGGATTGTTAGAAATTCTCCGGGAGGAGGGCGTCCATATTGTGGGAGAAATTCAGGAGTACAGTTATGGTAAATTTGGATGGATTATGGACCCTGACGGAAATAAGATAGAGCTTTGGGAACCCATTGATAAGGCATTTCTTTGATTGAGAAATTATTACTACATTTAGCTTCATTAACCAACTAAATCAACCATCATGTCAGACGATATCAGAGATCCGGATGATCATCCTGAAAAGCCTTTTGAGGAACCCAAATCAACCGGTGATTTCACCGGGGCGGGACGGGACACTTCCGCAGATTTCTCCAACCAGGCCAAGAAAACAGCAAACGAATTTTCCGATGGTTTAAAAAATGCCGGGGGCGAAAACAAAAAAATCCTTGTAGGCGTTCTGGCCATTATTCTTGGTTCTCTTGGGGTACATAAGTTTTTGTTGGGATATAATAAGGAAGGATTCATTCTGCTTGGATTTACGCTGGTTTCCTATGTTTTGGCATGTTTTATCATCGGGGCGTTCCTACTTTGGATTCCTGGGGTTATCGGACTAATTGAGGGGATCATTTACTTAACCAAAACCGATGAGGAGTTCTATAATACTTACCAGGTGGGAAAAAAGCCCTGGTTTTAATATAAAAAAGGCCGGGATTTACTGTACCGGCTTTTTTCATTCAAAATAGCATCGTTATATTGCAATATAACAATTTATTTGTTTCCTTCTTACGCTCCCCAGAGTTTTAGGCGAAAAATACGCCGGCCCGATTTTTGGAGGATATACTAAGGAAGTGTGTAAAAAAAGGAGTTGATCTTACCTCTTCAATTCTACAGAACAACACAGCGCATTCTATAAGAAGTTGGCTGTTTCAAGATGTTCCATGATCCCCGTTGTTGCTTTCCGCCAGCTTTCTTTCGAGTTCGGCCTGAAACTCTTCCATAACAGGTTTCATTGTACTTTCAGGAAGATCTGCAATTTTAATATACATCAGCCCGTCCACGGAGTTATTAAATAGTGGGTCGACATTAAAAGCCACAACCTTGGCATTCTGCTTGATATATTTTTTAATTAGCACAGGCAGCCTCAGGCTCCCTGGTTCTACCTCTTCGATGAGTTTGTCAAATTTATTGAGATCAGCCTCCGTTTCATCAAAAACAAATTCCTTATCCGCATCCTTTAGTTTCACTTTGAATGCCTTTTTTGGCCTGATATACTGAGCGACATATGGATCCCAGTAATTTGATTTCATAAACTCGATCATCAGGGATTTTGAAAAGTTGGAAAACTGGTTGCTGATACTTACCCCCCCGATCAGATACTTATGATCCGGATAGCGCAGCGTAGTATGTACGATCCCCTTCCATAACAGAAACAGTGGCATGGGTTTTTGCTGATATTCCTTTACTATATACGCCCTGCCCATCTCTATAGATTGCTGCATCATGGGATACAACTCCGGTTCAAATCCGAAGAGGTCCTGAAGATAAAATCCGTCTATTCCGTGATTTTTGAAAATATCGGCTCCCATCCCCATCCGGTAGGCCCCGACGATCGCCTTTTCCTCATCATCCCAAAGAAATAGATGATAGTAATAATTGTCAAATCTGTCCAGGTCGATTGCGTTATTAGTGCCTTCTCCGATCGCCCTGAATGTCAGTTCCCGCTGCCTTCCGATTTCCTGGAGGATAAAGGGCATATCCTTCTTCTGAGCCAGAAAAACCTCATAGTTCTTACTCTGTAGGAGGCGACACTGCTTTTCCCTTAATTTTTCAATTTCCCCCTGCATAACCTCCTTTCGAATAGCTGAGGCAATTTTCTTAGGTGGCAACGGAAGCTTGAGAGAGGTTGGGATCTGATCTATCAGTCGTTCCTTTTCATATCCGTGAGCCAGCATATATGTTTTCATACGAAGCAGCTCAGTGAATTCTTCCAGGCTCTTTTGTTCATTCTGCACCTGTACTGATATTGGCTGCCCAATGCGAACTTTAATAGATCGGTTCCTTTGGGTAGTCACTTCTGATGGGAGTTTTGCCGTTCTGAAAATATCATTGATCTTGGAAAGGCTGTAAAATAACTTGCTGTTCTTGGCGTGGAAATATATGGGCACCACCGGGACATTGGCCTTTCGGATCAGCTTGATGGCGGCCTCTTCCCACGGCCGGTCAACGATCAGCCTGTCATCCTTGTAGGTCGAGACCTCCCCGGCGGGAAATATTCCCAATGGATGACCTTCCCTAAGATGGGTTAGAGCGCTCTTAAATCCGGCAAAACTGCTCCTGACATCCTTCCGGTCTTCAAAGGGGTTTACAGGCATTATGAATGGGGACATTGGTACGATTCTGTGGAGAAGAAAATTGGCTATGATCTTGAAATCAGAGCGGTGGTGCAACATCAATTTCAACAAAAGAACGCCGTCAATTCCTCCGAGGGGATGATTGCTGATGGTTATAAAAGCCCCGTCCTTCGGGAGTCGCTTAAAGTCTTCTTCGGGAATTTCAAACTTGATTTCGTAATGCTGCAGGATGGCTTCAAGAAAATCGACGCCTTTGAGGTGTTTGTGCTTTTCATAGAAAGAATTGATAGAGGATATTTTTGTGATTCGCATCAGCATCCATCCCATAAAAGTGCCTAGTACGCCATATTTGTCAAGGTTGATAGCGGTTGCCACCTCTTTTGCCGTTACTAAACCCATATTGCCTTTTATTGTGGGTAAATATAGGGAAATCGATTTTGGGCTGCTCTATTTTAACATATGTGCTGTCGCTGAACAAAGCCTTATTTCACCACGAGTTGAACGGTTTCTCTTCCCCGCTGTTCCAATAAAACTTCCTTGCCGTTCTGAAGAGCACTAATGGCTGGCGCAGTAAAATGGCGGATGGTATAAAGCGAAACATCTTCGTGACAGACCACGTTAAATTTGTCCTTTAAGTGATCCAGCAAATCCTCAAGCTTGCCGAACTTTGTGTCTATACACACTGAAAAACTGATAGCTGAATTCTGTATGAGGTCTACCTTCATTTTATGGTCGTGTAACAATTTAAACAGATCCCCGATACTGTCTTCGACGATGAATGAAAAATCAAGGGAGGAAAGTTTCATAAGGACCTGGTTCTTTTTTACTATGAAGCATGGCACTTCAGGATCTATGCCCATTCCTTTCCCGACTGTAGTTCCGGGATCTTCAGGCCGGAGAAAGGATTTTACCAGCAAAGGAATGTCCTTTCTCTGCAATGGCTGCAGGGTTTTAGGGTGGATCACAGTGGCACCATAAAAAGCAAGCTCGATGGCTTCCCGATAGGAGATGTTGTGTAACAACTGGGACTTCTCAAAATAACGGGGATCTGCATTCAGGACACCGGGAACATCTTTCCAGATCGTCACAGAGACCGCATTGAGGCAATAGGCAAGAATGGCAGCCGTATAATCGGATCCTTCCCTGCCCAGTGTGGTGGTAAAGTTATTATCATCACTGCCGATAAATCCCTGGGTGATATACAATTTTCCCTTCTTGACCGCCGCCGTAACCTGTGTCTGGGTCTTATCCCACTGCACGGCCACATCCCTGTAATTCGCATCGGTCTTGATGAGATTGCGAACATCCAGCCAGGTATTCGTTATACCCTCTGCATTCAAATAGTAACTGATGATGGTGGTAGAAAGGATTTCCCCGTAGCCCACCACCTGATCGTATACAAAATTATAGGTAGGCGACTTGTTCCAGGCTAAAAATCCCTGAATTTCATCAAAAAGTGCCCTTACTTGCGCATAGATCCCTTCATTGGTATCCGGAATCAGTGATTCCAGCAAATCGTAATGATATTTTTTAACCTCCTCCAGCGCCCCGGTGACCGCTTCCCTGTTCTTAAAATAAGTATCGACCACCTTTTCCATCGCGTTGGTGGTCTTACCCATGGCCGAAACAACCAGAAAGGTATCATCATATCCAGTGGTTCTGAGTACCCTGATCACATTCCTTACTCCTTCAGCATCTTTTACTGATGCCCCTCCAAACTTAAAAATCCTCATATACTTTCAATATAATTTTGAATAGCTGCTTCATCCAGTTGCACAACATCCCAGTCCCTCAGGATCCGGGCACCTTTTTTTTCATAAAAGGCAATGGCTGATTCGTTCCAGTCCAGTACCTCCCAACAGATGCGCTTCACACCAATGCCATAACCATATTTTACCACCTCATCCAGAAGGGCGGTGCCCAATCCGCTTCCTCTCATCGGGGCCGCCACAATCAAATCCTCCAGATGAATCGCAGGACCTTTCCATGTCGAATATCGGGGATAGACCAGGGCCATACCAACAATTATCCCTTCCTGCTCGGCAACAAAACAATGGAATAGTCTGTGGCTTCCGAAGCCATCTCTTCTCAGATCAGATGCCTTCAACTCCACCGCATTGGATTCATTTTCAAAGGTGGCAAGTTCCCTGATCAGACCGAGTACCTGCTCCATGTCTGCCTCCCGGGCAGTTCGAATGTGATACTTCATATTTGTTACAAATAAAACACAAAGTTATAAATTTAAAATACTAACTTTTTCCGAAATCGTCATCGTTTCACAAAATACCCGATATTTGTGGCTAAATAAAGCATCGTTCATTTAATGGACAAGAAAAACAAAACCCTCGGGGAGTTCATCATTGAAAATCAATCAGAATTTCAGTATTCTTCAGGCGAACTCTCCAAACTGATAAACGCCATCCGCCTTGCCGCTAAGGTAGTCAACCACGAAGTTAATAAAGCGGGACTGATAGACATCCTGGGTACGGCAGGAGAAAAAAATATACAGGGAGAACACCAGCAAAAACTTGATGTCCTCGCGAATGAGAAATTTATTATGACCCTGAAGAACAGGGAAATTGTATGTGGTATCGCGTCGGAAGAAGAGGAGGACTTTATTGCCGTCAACAGTTATGACCTGAAACACCAAAATAAATATGTAGTTCTTATCGATCCTCTGGATGGTTCTTCAAACATTGATGTGAATGTCTCGGTAGGAACTATTTTTTCCATTTACCGGAGGATTACCCCGGTGGGAACTCCGGTCACCATTGAGGACTTTCTTCAAAAGGGGATCAATCAGGTTGCGGCGGGCTATATCATCTACGGTACTTCAACCATGCTTGTTTACACTACAGGACACGGCGTGAACGGCTTTACCCTAAATCCAGCAATCGGTACCTTTTATCTGTCCCATCCTGAGATGCAGTTCCCGGAAACGGGTCAGATCTACTCTGTCAACGAAGGCAATTACATCCACTTTCCACAGGGCGTAAAGGATTATATTAAATACTGTCAGTTGGAAGAAGAGGATCGACCCTATATTTCCAGATATATCGGCTCCCTTGTATCTGATTTTCATAGAAACATGATCAAAGGCGGTATTTATATGTATCCCAAAAGCAGTATTTCATCCAACGGCAAGTTGCGTCTCCTGTATGAATGCAATCCAATGGCATTCCTTGCGGAGCAGGCTAACGGTAAGGCGAGTGACGGCTTTCGTCGCATCCTGGAAATTCAGCCAACCACCTTGCATGAGCGGATACCTTTTTTCTGTGGATCCCGTAAAATGGTGGAAAAGGCCGAAACATTTATGGCAAAATATGCCTGAATCCTTTTACAATGAAGGGCTGAGAATTTCTAGTGTTTTACCAGATAGCTGTAATCATCAAAATCGATGTGTCCCCTGAATATCACCACGGACCTCTCGATAACCTTGTCGGCCGCCTGGTGTGAAAATCCTAGTCCAAGGGCATATTTTTTAAGTAAATGCATTTCCGACTCGTCTATATCATGGTCACTGAAAATGATACGGAACAGATCATATAGTCTTTCCAACCGCTTTTCATGGCTTGTTGGAGGATCTATCGGATATTTATTCTCCTTCTTCATCACCTCCTTATACTCAGCCGGAGTAATGTCCAGCTTTTCAGCAAAACGGTCGAGGAGTTTCTTCTCCTCCGGATGTATTTCCCCATCCGTCGCGGCCAGGGTGGCCATTGCAGCAAAATGGGCTAAATTACGGCGATGCTCACCTGTTCCGTATAAATCAACAAAAGACATACCAGCAATATTTAATTAGGGCAAATATAATTTTTTTAAAAGTCTCAGTTTTATAATGACTGCATTATTTTGGACCCTTAGGTCGCAATCAGAAGTTGCAAAACTCCCCTTCAGATCGCCCGGAAACACCGTATTAATTAGTTTTTACCAGGATCTGCCGGTCTCTTTGTGAGGGCCTTTTAGTTGGATATATGAATTGAATTTTCTTATGACAAAGCATCCTCTTCTTGAGTTTACAGATAGTGGCATCTACTGCAAAGCCGCCGATCTTTATCTGGATCCCTGGCGCCCCGTGGACAAAGCGATCATTTCACACGGACATTCCGACCATTGCCGTTATGGAAGCAGGCAATACATAACGCATCACCGCAATGTACCCATTATCCGATTCCGTTTGGGGGACATAAATGTAACAGGCATGGATTGGGGTCAGGATTTTCTGGTAAACGGGGTGAAATTCAGCCTCCACCCGGCAGGTCACATCATTGGCTCTTCTCAGATTCGCGTCGAACACAAAGGGGAAGTCTGGGTATTTTCGGGTGATTATAAGATAGAGGAAGATGGGATTACTACCCCTTTTGAACCTGTAAGTTGTCATACCTTTATTACCGAATGTACTTTTGGACTACCTCCGTTCAACTGGATGCCGCAGCAAACTGTTTTTGAGGAGATCAACCAGTGGTGGGCAGAAAATAAAGCCAATGGCCAAACCTCGGTCTTATTCGGCTATTCCCTGGGAAAAGCACAGCGCCTGCTAAGTCAGCTGGATACGAACATAGGTAAAATATACACCCACGGGGCCATTGAAAATATGACGGAGATCATTCGCCCATTCGCGGTTCTCCCTCCTACGGAACGCATCACGTCGGAAAGCAGGAAGGAGGCATTCGCCGGCAATTTGGTTCTTGCTCCCCCAAGTGCCCACGGCAGCCCCTGGATACGTAAATTTGTCCCCTATGTTACGGGAGCAGCCAGCGGCTGGATGACATTCAGGGGGGCCAGACGAAGAAGGGCTATCGACAAGGGATTTGTACTAAGCGATCATTGCGACTGGAAGGGATTGCTTTCATGCATAGCTGCTACGGGAGCTGAGAAGGTCATTTGTACTCACGGCTACTCTTCCATATTCTCGAGGTATCTCAGAGAACTGGGTTACGACGCGCGGACAGAACATACCCAATATGAAGGGGAGTCCGGAGAGCTGCAACCCTCCGAAGAGGACAAGGAATATGAAAACAGTCCTCCGACAGAAGCATGAACAATGTCATTAACAGTGAGCATGCATTCTTATTCACCGGACGCACTTATCCAACAATGAAAATAGGGTCATGAAACATTTTGCGCAACTTATAAAAGAACTGGATAGTACCAATAAAACCAATAAAAAGGTTCAGGCCCTGGTTGATTACTTTCTGACTGCGGGCGAGCGCGACAAAGTATGGACCATCGCCATTCTTTCACATCGCCGGCCTCCCAGACCAATAAATACGACCCTCTTGCGGAGTTGGACCTCGGAATATGCCGCCATTCCCCTTTGGTTGTTTGAGGAAAGCTACCATATTGTTGGGGACCTTGCCGAAACCATGGCACTCATAGTACCCTCTACTGACAAAGGTTCAACTAAAAGCCTCACTGTGTTTTTAGAGGAAATGATTTTGTTGAAATCAAAATCAGATGCCGAGAAAAAATCCTACCTGTTCGAGCAGCTGAAAGAGATGAATTACTATGAAAGGTTTGTATTTACAAAACTGATCACAGGAAGCTTCCGGATTGGCATCAGCCAAAAATTAATGACCAGGGCGCTTTCCCTTGCTACTTCAGTTAATGAAGATGTTCTGGCTTACAGGTTGATGGGGCAGTGGGATCCGAACGGGATCAGTTTCCGCGAATTAGTACTGGAAGAAAATGAGGGGGATTATCTCTCGAAACCGTATCCCTTTTATTTGGCCTATGCGGTGGAAGGTGAAGTCGGGAGCCTGGGAGATGTAAAGGATTGGGCCATTGAGCACAAGTGGGATGGGATCCGTGCACAGGTAATCATCAGAAATCACGAGCTATTCATATGGACCAGAGGAGAAGAGCTGGTCACTGATAAATATCCGGAATTTGGTGATTTTGTCAGTGCTTTTCCCAGTGGCACAGTCATCGATGGTGAAATTCTTCCTTATCTAAATGGGAAACTTGGGTCGTTTAATGATCTTCAGACACGTATTGGGCGCAAGTCGGTTTCTCCGGCATTGTTAAAGAAAGTACCGGTTATTCTGAAAGCCTATGATTTGCTGGAATGGGAAGGGAAGGACATTCGCAGCTACCCCTATGACCAGCGAAGGACGTTACTTGAAGCCGTTGCCCCTGCCAGGGACATGGAACAATATAACGCCGGGACAACCCCCCCTCTCCCATTCCGGATTTCCTCAAGAAGGATCTTTGAATCGTGGTCACAGGTAGAAAAGGAACGGGAACGATCTCGCGATGAGCAAAGTGAAGGCCTGATGATAAAACGCCGGGAAGCCCCGTATGAAGTTGGAAGAAAAAAGGGAAATTGGTGGAAGTGGAAAGTGGCACCGTTAACCATTGATGCCGTCCTCACTTACGCCATGCGTGGCCATGGGCGCCGGAGTAACCTTTTTACAGATTATACCTTTGCTCTGTGGGACACAGACGAGCACGGCGAAAAACATCTTCTTACTTTTGCCAAGGCTTATTCCGGCCTAACTGATTCGGAATTTCGAAAAGTAGATTCCTGGATCCGTAAAAATACACTGGAGCGCTTTGGGCCGGTGAGGAGTGTAACCCCGTTTCATGTTTTTGAAATTGCCTTTGAAGGCATCGCTTTTTCCAAAAGGCATAAAAGTGGCGTAGCCACCCGCTTTCCAAGGATCCTGCGATGGCGTCCTGATAAGTCCATCGATGAGGCAAACTCCCTCGCAGACCTTAAGGAATTAATCAGTGCGACCCCTCCATCACGGAAGGTCATCAAGAAGAAGACCGATGAAGTACAGGGAGGGTAAGGTCGCTAAAAGTAAGCTATCCAGTAAAACGGTTCCTGCCAGCGAAGCACTTTTAAAGATGGCAACTTCCTGGTTTAAAAAACAGGGATGGACCCCTTTTGATTTCCAGAAGCAAACCTGGAAGGCCTTTCTGGAAGGAAAACATGGCTTACTGAACGCACCTACCGGGAGTGGAAAGACGTTTGCGCTTTGGTTTCCCATCGTTCTTAACTATATCCGACACCATCCTGATTACAAAAGCAAACATTCAAAGGGATTAAAGGCCATATGGATCACTCCGCTCAGAGCGCTTTCGCAGGAAATACGGCAATCGGCGGAACGGATAACAACCGACTTACAAACGAAGTTATCCGTTGGTATCCGCTCGGGAGATACTTCACCTAAAGAACGAGCTAAACAACGAAGATCTATGCCAGATCTGCTCATCACTACCCCTGAAAGTATGCACCTTCTTCTGGCTACCAAAGGGTATGACGACATATTCAGGGACTGCACCGCAATCGTTGTTGATGAATGGCATGAACTCCTCGGAACCAAAAGAGGGGTCCAGATGGAACTCGCCATATCCCGGCTTAAAACCATTGCACCCAAGCTGCGTATCTGGGGTATTTCTGCCACTATTGGCAATCTGGAACAAGCGAGGGAAGTGTTGCTCGGGACGCAGTCCGAGACATTGCGGAACTCCATTCTGATAAAAGCGGAACTTGATAAAAAGATCACCGTACGGAGTATCATTCCCGCGACCATGGAAAAATTCCCCTGGCGCGGACACCTGGGACTTCATCTGCTGGAAGAGGTCATCCCGATCATCAATCAAAGCAGGACCACGCTTCTATTTACAAATACAAGAAGCCAGTGTGAGATCTGGTTCCAGAAAATCCTCGAAAAACATCCTGAGTTTGCAGGGGAAATCGCCATGCATCATGGCAGTATCAGCAAAGAGACCCGTATCTGGGTTGAGCAGGCCATACGCGATGAGCAGCTTAAAGCAGTCGTGTGTACCTCCAGCCTCGATCTTGGTGTTGATTTTGCACCTGTTGAGACCGTAGTTCAGATAGGGGGTCCCAAAGGGGTGGCACGGTTCCTTCAGCGTGCAGGACGAAGCGGACATCGCCCCGGTAAGGAAAGTATTATATACTTTCTTCCCACTCACGCGATAGAACTCATAGAAGCATCGGCCCTGCAACAAGCCGTAAAAAAACACGCCGTGGAGGACCGCATTCCGTACCTGAATAGCTTTGATGTCCTTGTACAGTACCTGACTACATTGGCAGTTTCCGACGGTTTCCTTCCCGAAATTATATATAAAGAAGTAACAGGAACTTTCTGCTTTCAGGCCATGAGCAGGGATGAGTGGCAGTGGCTGCTTCACTTTATAGTAATGGGTAGCCAAAGCCTGCAGACCTATGATGAATACAAGAAAGTCATTATAGATTCCAATGGGCGGTTCCTGGTGGAGAACAAGGGCATTGCCATGCGTCACCGGTTCCAGATAGGTACCATTGTGGGTGATGCAAACTTAACGGTGCGCTACATCAGGGGAGGTTATATCGGAACCATCGAAGAGTCCTTCATATCCAAATTGACTGCCGGCGATGTCTTTACATTTGCCGGCAGAAATCTCGAATTTATCCGCTTAAAGGAAATGCAGGTGCATGTGCGGAATTCTTCTAAGAAAACAAGTAAGGTTCCCAGCTGGATGGGCGGGAGGTTGACCCTCTCGGCTCAAATGTCAGAATTGCTGAGACAAGAGCTGTACTCCGCCCCGGAAGGCACCATCTCCAAGGAATCAAAAGAAAAGCAGCCGTCCTTAGAGATACAGGCCCTGGCACCTCTTTTTGAAAGGCAACGCCTTGAGAGCATCGTGCCCGGTCCCGGAGAATTTCTCATCGAGTCCTTTAAAACCCAGGACGGCTATCACCATATATTCTATCCTTTTGAAGGCCGCTTTGTTCATGAAGCCATGGGAAGTCTGTTGAGTTACAGGATCAGTTTATTGTCTCCGATCACTTTTTCACTGGCCTTTAATGATTACGGGTTTGAACTACTCTCTGATAAAGGGATCGATATGCAGGCCGTTCTGGATAATGATCTCTTCACTACCCGACATCTCCTGGACGATCTGTATTTAAGCCTGAATGCCACCGAAATGGCCAGGCGGAAATTCAGGGATATAGCGGTGATCAGCGGGATGGTCTTCACCGGCTATCCTGAAAAAGGAATAAAAATGAAACACCTTCAAAGCAATTCCCAGTTGCTGTTTGATGTATTCCGGGAATATGAACCGGAGAATCTCCTTTTCCGCCAGGCTTTCCGAGAAACTTTTGAGCACCAGCTGGAAGAAGGGCGGTTACGGCTGGCACTGGAACGTATCCAAAGCCAGGAAGTGGTTTGGAAGCCCTGTAAATATCCGACACCCTTCTCCTTTCCGATTATCACGGACCGTTTGCGGGAAAAATTATCCAGTGAGAAACTGGCGGATCGTATTGCCCGTATGAGTGCCAGACTCAACCGGCGATAGAAGACAAAACTGCCTTTGTAATCCAGTTCTTTGCCACTACATTTGCTACATGACCCAAACCCTCCGGATCCGCGATCAGAATCTGATCTTACATCCCTCAGGCGGACTTTATCTGGAAGAGCACACGCTTCTGATCATAAGTGATGTCCACCTCGGAAAAATTTCACATTTCAGAAAGTACGGTGCCGCAGTTCCGGCAATGGCGATTCAAAGAAATTTTGAACTACTGGACGAGATCGTCAATTTTTTCAGACCTCAGAAGATCTGTTTTTTGGGCGACTTGTTTCATTCGCATTTGAACTGCGAATGGGTATACTTTGAAGACTGGGTGATAAAGACAGCTGTTCAGTTTACGCTTGTTTCCGGAAATCACGATATTATTTCACCGCTTCGGTATGAGTCGCTCGGTATCACGGTCAGCCCTCAGCTGGTGCAAAGCGGTTTCCTTTTAACGCATTATCCTAATGAACTCTCAGATCTCTTCAATATTTCCGGCCATGTACATCCTGCGGTCAGGCTCAGCGGGAGCGGCAGACAATCGCTGCGGCTGCCATGCTTTTTTAAAAGAGGAAACCAACTCATCCTGCCCGCCTTTGGTGCATTTACAGGGACCCACCTGATGGAAGTCGAATCAGATGATGAAGTTTTCGCAATAGCAGATGCTTCGGTAATAAAAATATAGGTCATAACTTGGGCAAGCTGGGTGCAGCAAGTATATTTGCACAAATTTTATGTCGCAGGAAGCATTACTACAACGTTTCTCACAGTCTCCTCAAATCAGGAAACTGCAGGATTTCATTGCCGGCACAGAAAAAAACATCACTTTAAGCGGTCTTAGCGGATCTGCAATATCCTTCGTAGTTGCCTCATCTTTCAGAAGGGCCGAAGCTCCTTTTCTCCTGATCATGGATGATAAGGAGGAAGCCGCCTATTTCCTGAATGACCTTGAACTGCTGGTGGGCGAAGGCGATGTGCTTTTTTACCCGGGCAGCTACCGCAGACCTTACCGGCTGGAGGAAACGGACAATGCCAATGTACTCCTCAGAGCAGAAGTTTTAAACAGGATCAATTCCAGAAAACGCCCGGTATTAATTGTCACTCATCCGGAGGCACTTTTCGAAATGGTGGTTACAAGGAAGGAACTTGATAAGAACACACTGAAAATCCGACTTGGCGATACGATTTCTCTCGACTTCCTGAATGAAGTGCTCTTTGAATATCGCTTTCACAGAGTGGATTTCGTTACTGAACCCGGAGAATTTTCCGTCAGGGGAGGTATACTGGATGTGTTTTCTTTCGCGAATAACGAACCTTACAGAATTGAATTTTTCGGGGATGAAGTAGAAAGTATCCGAACTTTTGATGTAGCCACCCAACTATCCGTCAATAAGGTGAAAAAGATCCGGATCATCCCTAACGTGGAGGACAAATCCGTGCAGGAACAAAGGGAAAGTTTTCTAGAATATATTTCTCCGGATACGATTATTATCAGCAAGGAAGGTACCCGGCTATTCTCAAGTATCGATGGCTTTTTTGAAAAAGCCAGGGAAGCTTTCAATGAACTATCCAAAGAGGTGCAACATGCCCGGCCTGAAGATCTTTTTCTCACCTCCTCCATCCTGATAGACCAACTTTCAAAATTTACAAGAATCAATCTTGATACTCGCTCTAATCAGACCGAATCCCCTGGCCTGCTCCCCTTTCACACCCTGCCTCAACCTTCCTTCAACAAAAAATTTGATCTTCTGATCGATAACCTTAACGGATACCGCTCCCGTGGGTTTACCAACTACATTTGCTGTGCGACGGAGCAACAGGCAAAACGCTTTCACGACATTTTTGAAGAAGTGGAACATGAAGTCCATTACAATACGGTGGTCTTTCCCCTGTATCAGGGCTTTATAGATACAGATCTTCAACTGGTCTGTTATACCGACCACCAGATCTTTGAACGCTATCACAAATTCCATTTAAAGAATGGCTATGCAAAAAAACAGGCCATTACCCTAAAGGAACTCAATCAGCTGGAAATAGGGGATTATGTGACTCACATTGATCATGGGATCGGAAAATTCGGAGGACTGCAGAAAATTGATGTCGAAGGAAACCAACAGGAGGCTATCAAACTGATGTACGGCGACAGGGATATCCTCTATGTGAGTATCCATTCCCTGCATAAGATCTCTAAATTCAATGGTAAGGACGGCGCGGTTCCGAAGATTTACAAGCTTGGTTCTGCAGCCTGGAAGAAACTAAAACAAAAGACCAAATCAAGGGTAAAACAAATCGCCTTTGATCTTATCGCACTTTATGCCAAAAGAAGGTTGGAAAAAGGGTTTCAATACGCCCCCGATACCTATATGCAACTGGAACTGGAAGCCTCTTTTATCTATGAAGATACCCCGGATCAGAGTGCGGCTACCGAGGACATTAAAAAAGATATGGAGAGTGAACGGCCTATGGACAGGCTTGTATGCGGCGATGTTGGTTTTGGCAAGACAGAAGTGGCGATACGTGCGGCCTTTAAGGCTGTGGATAATGGAAAGCAGGTAGCCGTCCTTGTGCCTACAACCATTCTGGCCTTTCAGCACCAGCGCACGTTTCGTGACCGCCTGAAGGATATGCCTGTAAGGGTGGAATACCTCAACCGCTTTCGAACGCCGTCCGAAAGAAGGGAAACGCTCGAGGGATTAGCCTCAGGGCGGGTGGATATCATCATAGGAACACATCAGCTGGTAAATAAAAATGTCCGCTTTAAAGATCTTGGCCTTCTGATTGTGGACGAAGAACAGAAGTTTGGGGTTGCCGTAAAGGATAAACTTAAAGCCATTAAAGAAAATGTCGATGTGCTTACGCTCACCGCTACTCCCATCCCAAGAACACTCCAATTCAGTCTGATGGCCGCAAGGGATCTGTCCGTTATTAATACCCCACCCCCCAACCGATATCCCATTGAGAGCCAGGTGATCCGTTTGAACGAGGAGGTCATCAGGGATGCGGTCAGTTATGAAATACAGCGCGGCGGACAGGTATTCTTTATTCATAACCGTATTGAGAATATCAGGGAAGTGGGCGGAATGATACAGCGGCTGGTACCGGATGCCAAAGTGAGAATCGGTCACGGGCAAATGGAAGGAAAACGTCTTGAGACCCTGATGCTGGCCTTTATGAACGGGGAATTCGATGTGCTTGTTTCCACAACCATCGTTGAAAGCGGCTTGGATGTGGCGAATGCCAATACCATCTTTATCAACAATGCCAATAACTTTGGCCTGAGCGACCTGCATCAGATGAGAGGCAGGGTAGGCAGAAGTAATAAGAAGGCATTTTGCTATTTTATCACCCCTTCTTATGACAACATGACCGCAGATGCCAGAAAAAGGATTCAGGCTCTGGAACAATTCACAGATCTGGGAAGCGGCTTTAATATCGCCATGAAAGATTTGGAGATCAGGGGAGCGGGAGATTTATTAGGGGGCGAACAAAGTGGATTTATTAATGAAATTGGATTTGAGGCATACCAAAAAATCCTTTCGGAAGCCATAGAAGAACTCAAGGAAAATGAATACAAAGAGGTCTATGAGGAGATACATGGTTTTCATCCCAAACAATATGTGAAGGAGACGCAGATAGACGCAGATTTTGAATTGCTTTTCCCGGATGACTATATTAATAATATTACGGAACGCCTTAATCTATATACCGAGCTTAATGAGATCTGTTCCGAGGCCGGGTTGATGGCCTATGAAGAGAGGCTTGAGGACAGGTTCGGTGAGCTGCCCGTACAGGTGGTGGATCTGTTGAATTCTGTGAGGATCAAGTGGATCGCCAATGCCATGGGACTTGAAAAAGTGGTGATGAAGAAAGGAAAGTTTTTAGGGTATTTCGTTGCGGATCAACAGTCCGCCTTTTACCAAAGCCCTGTGTTTACAAAAGTGATGCAATTTGTACAGGCCCATTCAAATCAATTCAGGTTAAAGGAAAAATTAACAAGAAATGGGTTAAGGCTGTTACTGGTTATTGACAGTGTCAGATCTGTAGACAAAGCCCTTATGGCCCTGAAGCCATATGAACAACAACTTACACCCGCTACCTGATCAGTCGCGTGGCGACCTCGACTCAGGGATAGGTGGTCATGCACATATCACCGGAGGGTTTGGCCTGGCAGTTGACAGTCTATATCTTTGAAAAAGTACAGTTTCAGGCAGGTGTTGCCGGCATAATAGTAAAAAAAACTTGGAAATGAGCCATACAAATACAATGTTAATCTCTGAATTTTTAAATGTTGCATGCGCTGTGCCGGCAGGAAGGCTGGTCTGACTTTGAAATAATAAAATATCCACAGATGAAAAGAAAGGTAATTTTAGGATTTAATTGCATGCTTCTGCTCTTGGGAGCCTGTAAGGAATCACCGGTACCCGAGAAAAATGGTAATGCTTCTGATATCGCAAAGATCATCCGGAAATCGGACATTGCCCGGCTGGACTCTACCCTGAAAGCCTATGTTAAATCAGGAAAGGTGGCGGGTATTTCGACATTGATTTATGAAAAAGGTTCAGAAGTGTACTTCAGGGCGGAAGGGTACGCTGACAGGGAGAAAAAAGTGCCGATGGCAAGAAATACCATTGTACAGATTTTTTCTATGACCAAACCAATTACGGGTACTGCCCTAATGACCTTATATGATGGGGGCAAATTTAAACTGGACGATCCCGTAGCGAAATATGCCCCGGAATTCGCGAACGCCATGGTTTATACCGGAGAAGATGCTTCGGGCAATCCGGTTTTAGAAGCCCCGAAACGACAGATGACCATCCGGGACCTGACACGTCATACCGCCGGATTCGGCAGGAACTCAAGCATCCCGGGTCTCGGTAAATATATTGAGAATGCAGATGCTATGAACCGGGAGCATACCCTGGAACAGATGGCAGGAAAATTGGCAGAGACCCCTCTTTATTTTCATCCAGGGGAACAATGGGAATACGGCCCAAGTGTGGATGTTCAGGCGTATATGGTAGAAAAGATATCCGGACAACCCTATCAGGAATACCTAAGGGAGCATGTACTGGATCCACTGCAAATGGCAGAAACTAGGTATTTTGTTCCTGAAGGAGACAGAGAGCGATTCTCTGCCATGTACCGTCTGGGGGACAACGATACCCTGGAGCAACTTCCGGATTCCGTGGCAAAATCAGATTATACAGAGAAATGGCCATTGACCAGGGGGGGCTCCGGCCTTACGTCCACTCTCGACAATTATATGCGTTTTGCAAGGATGCTGTTAAATGAGGGCACATTTGATTCAGTGACCATCCTGCGTCCGGAAACGGTTAAGTTAATGGCAACCAATCAACTGGAAGACAGCATCACAGAACGTTCCTTCCTGCCGTCAAAAGGTCAGGTTGGCTTTGGGATTAATTTCGCTGTGCGGCTTCAACCGCCCGTGGATAAAGAAGAGCACAATGGGGTGGTGGGAGAATTTTTCTGGGATGGAGCGGCCAGTACCTTGTTTTGGATCGACCCGAAGAATGAGCTCGTTGCTGTAATGTTTGTTCAGCTATTCCCCTATGATCCGGTACAACTTCATAATAATTTCCGCGAAGCCGTATACGGACCGTGGAAAAAGTAGCAGGTCGTAAAAGGAATACCCGGAAGGTTTCAGCCGGAATTCCGGCGCCGAAATTTGTAGTCAGATTCTCATGAAAAAAACACTGTTATTACTATTGCTTTGCTGTGCTGCGGGAATAAGGTCCCAACACACTATTTCCGGAAACTTCCCGGCAGAATACACCTGGATCATCGCATACCAACTTCTCCCCGGCAGTGAAAATTTTATCAGTGAGGCTAAAATACTTGAAGGCAGGTTTACTTTAAATATTCCCAAAAACAGCGCAACCGGGATGTACCGGCTGGTTTATGGAGTTCCTCAGGAAGATCATTATGTAGATGTTCTATATAATAGAAATGAGGACATTGAACTCACCTTTGAACACAAACAGGGACTGGCTTTTCTCAGTTCCGAGGAAAACACTAATTTATATTCATACTATAAGGAAATTGCGGCAGCCGAGCAGGACCTCATGATCTATTACGCTTCCGCAAAGAACAGCCCGGCTGAATTCGGCAATTTGATCGAAAAGTTGAAGCGGGTGCAAGAGAATTATGAAACAAGGACTGACCATCTTATAGCCTATCATTTTATTGCCGCAAATAGCCCGTATATTCCCACTGCCGGGGAATCTCCTGCTACTTATATGGGTAAAAGGCAAAGCCATAGCCTGATAAACCCTGATTTTTCGGATACGGTCTTACAGGCTTCTGATTTTCTCAAGGATAAATTCATCGACTACGTAATGCCTGCGATACAGGCAGATTCGATCAAAGCGGATGTGGCAGATATCAGCGTTCTGATTGCGGAGGCCGCGAAGCAAATTCAGGCAGAAAACGGGAGGTTCCGATTGAAACTGTTTTATGGGCTCTGGCTACGTTTGTCTGAGGCAGGATTCTATGATGCCGCCCAAGAAGTGTATTCCGGATATCTCAAAAGCCTGGCAGTGCTTCATGGCCCTTTAGCGTTACAGGAAGAACTCGCTGCTCTCAACAGCTTGCAGCCGGGAGCCAGGGCACCGGACATCATCTGGCAGAAGGGAGACGAGACCAGGAGTTTGAATGGTCTGCATGACGCCGATTATTATGTACTTATCTTCTGGAGCAGCGGCTGTTCTCATTGTTTGCATGAGTTACCAATAGTACACGATGCTCTCAGGGAAATTTCGGGTATTCAGGTGATTGCAGTCGGATTAGAGGATAACCAGACTTCCTGGCTGAAGGAATCTGCGAAATTTCCACTGTTTGAACACGCCATTTCACTTGGTAAATGGGAAAGCAGGTATTCGAAATTATATGCCATTAAGAAGACCCCTACCTACTTTGTCCTGGATGCGGACAAAAGAATTTTATACCAACCGGAGGAGTATGAGGACCTGTTCAACTATCTGAAAAACCCACCCAAGTGGTAATACACGGGACATCTCCCTCTTAGTTGTAATCTCATTTGTACCTATACCCAAGTTAGCAACAAGTAAAAACCGAATATGGAAAATTTTGATTGGACATCATACACGAAGAAAATTGCCATTAAATCTACTCTAACAGAGATATATAATGCCTGGACGAAAGGGTCTGAATTAGAAAAATGGTTTTTGAAAAAAGTTGAATTTAACAGTCCAGACTATTCGTCATACGATAAGGACGAAAATGTTGTTGAAAGCGTACTATATACCTGGTACTGGTATTTGTACAGTGAACCGATGAAAGGTAAAATAACAAAAGCCAACGGTAAAGATTATATCCAATTTACTTTTGAAGGAGAATGTTTAGTGGATGTAAATCTTGAAAGCGTTGATGAATATATTATCGTATTCCTAAAACATCATAATATTCCATTAGATAACAATTCCAAACAATATGTCCGACTTGGTTGTACAAACGGCTGGACTTTTTATCTTACCAATCTGAAATCCATTTATGAAGGTGGAATTGATTTAAGAAATAAAAATGAAGGATTTACACCAATGATTAATAACTAAAAAACCAGTTGCTGAGGCTGTTTTTAATTAATGGCCGTTTTTGTGGAAATTCAGAATTTCGGCATTTAGCAAACCAAATGCTAAACGGTAAATTGAACGATCCGAAATCCGTCACTATCTATACTCAAAACACAGAAGGCACTTACAGGGTTTTTAGATCTTTAATTGTCTTAAAAGCGCTATCCACCTGTTCGTCATTCACAAGGATGGTAAATTCATTGGTAGTTGAAATCACCTCGTAAAGCACAATGCCTTCCCACGCGAGGCGCTGGAAAATAAAATAGTAGATGCCCGGTACAGAAACATTCTCCGCAGGCAATTTAACGGTAATAGAAGAAAGGAAGGAGGCCTTCTGGGTACATTTTTCCTTTTCAAAAAGTTGTTCCACTACATGATCCAGGCTATTACTCACTACGATATTCAATTCGTTCACTCCCCTTGACGAGGTATAGAATACTTCCTTATTCTTATTCACCTCTTTCATTAACTGAGTTTGGTTTTCAAGGATGGATTCTGAAACGAGAAAGGTAAAATCAGTTAAAGAAGATCGGACGGTGATCTCTCCGATATTCTTCAGAACTTTGATGATCCTATGCGTTGCCCTGAATTCCATATCATCGGATAACCGCTTCAGGGCCATCACAATGGCACCGTTGCGGATGTCCTTGCCAAGAGCTGTTTCAATTTCAGGTTTTACGATTCGCGAAAGCGAGGTAAGATTAATTATCCCCTGGGATAATGCACTCTGCAAAAAGGGCTTTCCTTTTATGTAATGCTCAACCACGGCAGAGATCGTTTTCATAAATACCCAAAAGTTATATACAATAATAACAAAATGTTATAAATAAAACAAACTGCCGGAATGTTTTCTGCCTAAAAATGATAAAAAGCATCTTTCAGGTGTGTGGTTCTAAAGCCCGTACCACTTTTAAGGATGGTGATAATGTCGAACCTTACTTCTACTTCGAGCCCCTTGTCAGTGACATAGTGATCCGCAGCAAGGACAAGTCGTTTTATTTTCTTCCTGCTTACCGCATCTTCTATATGGTCCAGGATTGGATTTGTGCGGGATTTAACTTCAATAATGGCAAGGACATCCCCTTTTTGAGCTATGATGTCAATTTCTGAATGCAGGTAGCGGTAGTTACGGTGGCGGATACTATAGCCCCTGGTCTTCAGATAGGCTACGGCCGCCTCTTCCCCGGCCTTTCCAAAGTCATTGTGGTTACTCATATGATCGCTTCTGACCCATAGCAAATTAGTACATATAGAGGCTTTGCCAAACCCCATTGTGCTCATTTTCTTTGAATTACCAATGCAGTATAACGAATATCCCTGTAATTCCATAATAAGCATTTTGAATTTGCGTTAAAATGGCGCCCCCCTGAACACATGGACGTTCTTAACCTCAAAAGACTATGGAATACTTCGTTAATTGTAACACTTCTACATTAGCGCCGTACACTACTCCCTTGGATAAACTCAGGGCGGCGCATTTGTACAGAAGACTTGGCTTCAGTGCCTCAGTTCAGACCATTGATCAGACAGTAGGGCAGTCTGCAGGCGCAGTGGTTGACGGCCTGATCAATCAGGCCCTGAATATGCCTGTATTGCCGGCGCCTGCCTGGGCCAACTGGAATAACAGCAATTACCCGGATGATGATGACCTTGCCAGCCAGATCAGGAATGCACAAAGGGGAGAATGGAACCTCGGTTATACCAATAGCCTTTTAACCAGTAACCTCAATGGAAGATTAAGTTTCTTTTGGAGCAACCATTTCGTAACGGAAGTTAATGTGTATGAATGCAACTCATTTTTATATGAATACACTGTTTGCCTCCAGCGAAATGCCATAGGCAATTTCCGGAATTTTCTAAGTGAAATTGGCCTCACAAATGCCATGTTGTTTTATCTGGATGGCGCATACAATAACGGGGACAATCCCAATGAGAATTATGCGCGGGAATTCTATGAGCTATTCTCCCTGGGAGAAGGAAACGCGTATACGGAACAGGACATCATTGAAACTGCCAGGGCATTTTCCGGATATGTGGAAAGAGGTGAGCTCGGCTGCGAACCGGTTACCTTTGATGTTTCCTATCATGATTCAGGTAATAAAACCATTCTTGGACAGACCGGGAACTGGGATTACAATGATGTCATCAATATCCTCTTTCAACAACGGGCAGAGGAGGTGGCAACGAATATCTGCAAAAAATTCTACGAATTTTTTGTTCACCCTGATTCAGAGGATGATGCCGGCAATGCAGAGGCCATCATTTCCGGGATGGCCAGTACCTTTGTCTCTGGTAACTTTGAGATCGCCCCGGTACTTGCTCAACTATTTAAAAGTGAACATTTCTTTGATGACGAAGCCATTGGGGTCATTATAAAAAGTCCGTTCGATCTTTACCTCAACCTTATTAATGAAACAGATTTCAGTCATGATAATGACACCGTCAGCTTTTTGATAAGTTCAGCGGATATGCTTGGGCAGACTCTTTTTAATCCGGTAGATGTCGCGGGATGGCAACGGAACAGGACATGGATAAATACCAACTTCATGATTGGAAGATGGCTTACGACCGAAGTCTTTTTACAGGCATTTTTTCAGAATAATCAGGAACAATTCCGTTCCCTGTCTGTAGGCGCTGTGGGAGCTGCCGACAGCAATACAAGCAACCCCGAAATAGTAGTATCGGCCATTGTCAATAAATTCTCTCCAAAAGGGCTGCTTACCACACAGGATTTTGATAATGCCATGTCTGTGTTTAAGATTGAGGATGTGCCCGAAAATTATTACGGCGCCGACTATATCGCCGGAGGTTTAGGATTATGGATGTTATCTGTAAGTCCGGAAGTACCACAGCAGGTATTCCTTTTATTAATGCATTTATCCCGTCAACCCGAATTTCAACTTAAATAACCTACTGCTATGTGCAATACCCATATCCCAATTAATATCAGGAAAAATAACGGGCACGATGAAGAGCATAAACTCTGGAGCAGGAGATCCTTTCTGCAGGCTTTAGGGATTGCCGGTTCGGGCTCTATGATGCTCGGAAGCAATGTCCTCACAGCCTCCGCGCCTTCCCCGCTTACAGCAGCAATTGCCGCCGCCGACACGGATGGCATTTTAATTCTTATCCGGCTTTCCGGCGGAAATGACGGACTGAGTACAGTCATCCCTATCGAACAATATGATACCTACGCCAATGCCAGGCCCAATATCTACATTCCTGAGAGTAAGATTTTAAAACTTACCGACGAATTCGGTGTGCCTTCTTATATGAATGCTCTAGAACCACTATGGGGCAACGGCTCGTTCAAGGCGGTTCATGGTGTCGGTTATGACAACCAAAGCCTGTCCCATTTTACGGGATCGGATATCTGCGCCAATACAGACCTGACGACGACAGGCTTCCGTGGCCTTAATACCGGATGGCTTGGGAGACATTTTGAAAACATCTACCCCGATTACCTGGTGAATCCTCCGCCAGCGCCCGCCGCTATTCAGATAGGAAATTTTGGCAGTCTTATATTTCAGGGAGAAGAGACCAATTACGCTTTTGTCACCTCAAATATTGATCAGTTAGAGGAAATTGCGGAGTCTGGGGTACAGTACAGCCTGGATGATAGTTTGTTCAATCCGTGTATGTATGGTGACCAGTTAAAGTTCCTCAGAGGGGTTGCCAATACCACCTATGAATATTCCGGTCTGATCCATGAAGCCTATGAGCGGGGACAGAATCAGGTACAATACCAGGATAACTATTTTGCAAGGCAAATGGCCCTGCTTGCGAGACTGATTAAAGGTAATCTGGGGACCAAAGTTTATATGATCTCCATGGGAGGATTCGATACCCACGGCAATCAGCCCCTGGCCCACGAACAATTAATGACCTCGTTGTCTGTCGCGATCAATAACTTTTATGAAGATGTGGCCTTCACGCAACAGGATGAAAAAGTGCTGAGTATGACATTCTCGGAATTCGGTAGACGTATCTTCGAAAACGGTTCCAACGGGACCGATCACGGGAAGGCCGCTCCCACCCTTTTCTTTGGCGCAGGGCTAAATGGCAGTGCTTTTGTGGGCGAACATCCTTCTCTCGATAACCCCAACAACAGGGGAAATCTCGAATACACCATGGATTTCAGGGATTTATATGCCACTGTCCTGGCTGAATGGCTGTGCGTTCCGATTCCGCTGGTGGAACAACATTTACTCAACCATCCTTATGCTCCGGTCAACCTCGGCTTTAACTGCAGTGGTGTTGATTTCCCGGATATCGTATATAATAATGACCCGCCTACCCCGCCTACCCCTGATAATCCTGTAGCAGAAAATCCAACTCCAGAGTTGCTGAATGCGATCATTCATAAACCCTTTTACCCGGTTAAGGAATTGCCCTGCATTTATCTTGAAATGCCATTTACAGCGCATGTCGACATACAGCTTTATAATATTCTGGGGCAAAACATCGGTACTGTATATAATGAGATCATGCCGGAAGGTTCTTTGGAGATCAATTTAAAGGAACGGCTTTCCATGCAACTTTCTTCAGGAA
>JBGTMS010000179.1:0-17622 GCA_041743425.1 Zeaxanthinibacter sp.
ATACCCTGACTAATAACTGGAAGGAGAATAAGTACCTTACCAAAAAACTTTCTCCCAACATGATTCTGGAATGCGGACTGATGATGTATTTTCTGTTTGGAATGTACAGCGCCATTCCTTTGAATGATTTCGGCTTGTTCCCATTTCACTGTATGCTCTTCATGGGTTTTAGTTTCGTTTTCTTCAAGTCTTTTGCCGCAAGAGCATAATCTGACTTTCTGTTTTTAGCCTGGCTGTCGGCTTCCGGTTCTTCGTGCAGCAGCTGTCTCAATTTACAATTGACAAATTTTCTGTACTTTACATGTACTGACTCGTAAAGGAGTATGCCAAACCAATTGCTGTCCTACTGGAATCTTCATAAGATCCCCATCCTTTTGGTGCTGGGAAGCCTGGCCTTTTATACCAGTTTCGCCTATGATCTGGACAGAACCGACTTCATCAAACTCATCAGTCTGTTTGCCGCACTTTTCTTTATGGCATTTAAACTGATTCAGTTTGAGAAATGGAATATTAAATTTTTATTTCTTGCCGGTTTGGTCTTTCGTATGGTTTTTTTATGGGCCACTCCATCCCTTTCCCAGGATTATTTCCGCTTTATATGGGATGGGGAACTAATTCTTCAGGGTATCAACCCCTATCTTTATGTTCCAGATGAGCTGATGACATGGGCGTCAATACCCATAGCGCATGCCAAAGAACTCTTTGAGGGAATGGGAACTTTAAGTGCAGCCCATTTCAGCAATTACCCTCCTTTAAATCAATTGCTCTTTACCGTTGCAGTGTTTTTTGGCGGCAAAAGTATCCTTGGGGCTGTGATCACCATGAGGCTGGGCATTATACTGGCAGATGTGGGGATCTTTTATTTCGGCAGGAAAATGCTGAAATATCTAAACAGATCACCTCATCTCATTTTCTGGTACTTTCTCAATCCTCTGGTCATTATTGAATTAACCGGGAATTTGCATTTCGAAGGGGTTATGCTGGCTTTCTTTTTAGGCAGTTTGTTTCTTTTAACGCTGAATAAATTCGGGTGGGCAGCCGTGGTTTATTCGCTTTCTATCGGTGTAAAACTCATCCCATTGCTTTTTCTGCCGCTTTTCATCGCTTATCTCGGGCGCAAAAAAGCCATCCGCTTTTTCGCAGTGATTGGCATAGTATTGCTGGTACTTTTCGCTCCATTCTATACCCCGGTCTTTTTTGATCATTACACGGACACCATTGCGCTCTGGTTTTCCAATTTTGAATTTAATGCCGGTATCTACAATCTTATTAAGCAAACCGGCATAAGTCTTAATTTAAAGCCATGGGAGATGATCCGCAGTTATGGCAAAATTACACCCGTGCTGATCATCCTGCTGGTAGGCTTTATCACCTTTTTTAAAAAGATACCATCTTTATCGACCCTGATTTTTTACATGCTATGGATCCTTAGTACCTATTATTTCCTCGCGACCATTGTACACCCCTGGTATCTGGTCTTCCTCATCATACTGTGTCTCTATACAGATTTCAGATTTCCGCTCTTCTGGTCCGCCGCTGTCATCCTTAGTTATACAGCTTACGGCCATCCGGATTTTAAGGAAAATCTTGGTCTCCTGTTTCTTGAATATTTAATAGTCTTCGGTTTCCTTGGGTATGAAATTGTCAGATTAAAAGGTCTGAAATTGTTAAATCGTAAAAATTAGTGATCAAATAATAGGTTATAATATTAATTTGTACATTTGATCCTACAATGACAAGAGATACATACATAGTCACTTCCTTCAAGCCAGCTGATTTTACAGCGCTTATGTACGCTACACGTCCCCGCCCGTAAGGGTGCATTCTTATCATGGAAATAGGTGAGTCCATTTCCGCCCGGCTACAAGAACTACCATTTAATTTTAAATTATATCCCTATCAGTGGAAATCAGAATTGCTGACGCATCACATATTAAATACGCCGAGATTATCAGCGAGACCATCACGGAATCGGCCAAGGTTCGCGGCACAGGCATCGCAAAAAGGACCCCTGAATATATTATTAAACGTCTTGAGAATGGCAATGCCATCATTGCCCTTGATGGAGACAGGTTTGCGGGATTCTGTTACATCGAAGTATGGGGACACCAGAAATTCGTTGCGAATTCCGGATTGATCGTACATCCGGATTACAGAAATCAGGGCCTGGCCAAAAAGATAAAAAAGGCGATCTTCGATCTGTCCCGTAAAAAATTTCCTGATGCAAAAATCTTTGGAATTACCACGGGCCTTGCGGTAATGAAGATGAATTATGATCTTGGATATAAGCCTGTGACCTTTTCTGAGCTCACCGATGATCCTGAATTCTGGAAAGGCTGTCAAACCTGTAAGAATTTCGATATCCTTACCCGAACGGAACGAAAAATGTGCCTTTGCACCGGAATGCTCTACGATGCGAAGGACACAAACAATATTCATAAAAAGAAGCTGAACGGAAAAGCCTTTACCAGGTTAAAAAGCATTAAGGAGCAACTCTTCCTTAAAAAGAAGAAGGAATGAAAAAATTAGTTTTAGCCTATAGTGGCGGTCTTGATACTTCCTATTGCGCCCGATACCTGTCGGCGGAAAAGGATTTTGAAGTCCATGCTGTGAGCGTAAATACCGGGGGGTTTTCGGAATCCGAAATTACAGAAATAGGGAGGAAGGCAATAGAGCTGGGAGCGACCTCCTATACTTCACTCGATGCGGTACAGACTTTTTACGACACGGTTGTAAAATACCTCATTTTTGGCAATGTGCTTCGCAATAATACCTATCCGTTGTCAGTGAGTGCGGAACGAATTGTTCAGGCGCTGGAGATTGTCAGATACGCCCGGGAAAAAGGGGCACAATATATTGCCCACGGAAGTACAGGGGCAGGAAATGATCAGGTTCGTTTTGATATGATCTTCCAGATCCTGGCACCGGAAATAGAAATCATTACCCCCATCCGGGATCTCCGGCTTTCCAGGGACGCTGAAATTTCCTATCTGAAAGAAAAGGGGATCGATATGGCATGGGAAAAGGCAAAGTACTCTGTAAACAGGGGTTTATGGGGAACTTCTGTGGGCGGCGAAGAAACACTTACCTCCAACCTGCCGTTGCCGGATCAGGCCTTTCCTGCAAAACTCCGGGAATCATCACCAAGACAACTGCGACTGACCTTTGTAAAAGGCGAGTTCACAGCTATAGACGGGAAATCCATGCCCGCGGTTGAGGCGATCAATACCCTCAGTGAGATCGCATCGCAATACGCCATAGGAAGAGATATTCATGTCGGAGACACCATAATTGGCATTAAGGGACGGGTAGGCTTTGAAGCCCCTGCCAGCCTCATTATTATCAAGGCGCACCACCTGTTGGAAAAACATACCCAGAGCAAATGGCAACAGTTTCAGAAAGAACAGCTGGGCAATTTTTATGGCATGCTTCTGCATGAAGGAAATTACCTGGATGAGGTGATGCGGAACATCGAAGCATTCTTAACCGATACCCAGAAGTATGTTTCCGGGGAAGTGTATGTCACATTGCACCCGTATCGTTTCCAGCTGGATGGCATCAGCTCTCCTCATGATTTAATGAATGCCTCCTTTGGAACCTACGGAGAAATGAATAAAGGATGGACCGCTGACGATGCCAGGGGTTTTATTAAAATCCTCTCTAACCCGGGTAAAATAGCCCAGCAGATAAGAAAAAAAGATGATTAAAGCAGGGATTATAGGGGGTTCAGGATACACCGGAGGAGAACTCATCAGGCTACTGATGCTGCATCCGGAGGTGGAAATCGATTTTGTGTTTAGTACCACAAGGAGTGGGAAACCTGTATCTTCAGCCCATCCCGACCTGCTTGGGCTTACAGAATTGGCATTCTCGGACAAGGTAAACCTAGAGGCTGAGGTAGTATTTCTTTGCCTGGGTCATGGAAATTCTTCCAGTTTTCTGCGGGAACATACCTTCTCTGCAGAAACGAGGATCATCGATCTCAGTAATGATTTCAGGCTTATATCAAATGCCTCATTTCAGGGCAGAAATTTTGTTTACGGTCTTCCTGAACTCCGGCGGGAAGCAATTTGCACCGCAGGAAATATTGCCAACCCCGGTTGCTTTGCCACCGCCATTCAACTTGCGCTTCTACCCCTCGCCAGTGATGGAAAACTCAGTAACACCATTCATATCAACGCGGTTACCGGAAGCACCGGTGCCGGGGCAGGCACTTCCGAAAGCACCCATTTTAGCTGGAGAAACAACAATGCCTCCTGGTACAAACCCTTCACGCACCAGCATCTCGGTGAAATCCGTGAAAGCCTTGCTTTCCTTCAGAAGAAACCCGGAGCACTGTACTTTCTGCCGCATAGAGGAAATTTTACAAGAGGGATTCTGGCCACAGCCTATACGCGGTTTGAAGATGGGGTAGAGGAGGCAGTCAGGCTGTATCGGAAATTTTATGAAAATGCCGTTTTCACTCATATTTCGGACGAACCTCTCCATTTAAAGCAGGTAGTCAATACAAATCAATGCCATATCCACCTGCACCAACATGAAGATACCCTGCTGATCACCACCATTATTGATAATTTATTAAAAGGGGCATCCGGTCAGGCGGTTCAGAATATGAACCTGATGTTCGGTTTCGCTGAGAATGCAGGCCTGCAATTAAAAGCCGGGGTATATTAGCCATGGTTCGATATTAAATGTCGTGGGTGTCCGACCGGATGGACAACCTCGGGTAATTGAAACTCAACAAAAAAATGAAAATAGCCATCATAGGTGCGGGAAATCTCGGATTGTCAATTGCCAAGGGAATCCTCCACAGTAACGGGGCCACTTCCATGTACCTCACAAAAAGAAATGTGGACGGGATCAGTGAATTTCTGAAATACGGAAATGTCGAGATCACCTCGGACAATAAAAAAGCGGTTGAAAATTCCGATGTGCTGATTTTCGCGGTTCAACCCGGGCACTTTGTGAGTATCCTGGAGGAGGTTAAACCCCTGCTGACAGAAAAGCACGTCGTCATCTCCACAATTACAGGCTTCGGGATAGATAAAATGGAGTCTATCCTGGGGAAGGAAGCTTATATCATCCGCAGCATGCCCAATACAGCTATTTCCGTTGGCAAATCCATGACCTGTATCTGCTGCAATGAGGCAGGCAAAAAAAGGATTGACCTGGCCAGAGCCATTTTTAACAGAATGGGGCATACCCTTGAAATTCCCGAAGAACGTATGCAGGCTGCTACGGTTATCTGCGCCAGCGGGATCGCGTTTTGGATGCGGCTCATCCGGGCAACCACACAAGGCGCCATACAATTGGGTTTTGACGCCAAAGAAGCCCGGGAACTGGCCATACATACATGCGATGGGGCAGCCGGGCTCCTCATTGAATCAGGCAACCATCCGGAAGAGGAAATTGACAGGGTAACCACGCCAATGGGCTGCACCATCCAGGGTCTGAATGAAATGGAACATCAGGGTCTGAGCTCCTCTCTTATTAGAGGGATGGTGGCCTCCTTCGAAAAAATAAGTGAGTTCAGGACAGTCTCTCCGGCAATTTCCGGAAAGCAAAGATCCTGAAAAGAGTTGCTCAGAAGAACCTGAGCTATTAACCCAGTATATGGTACAATGGAATTATTTGATGTATATCCGCTTTATGATGTCACCCCGGTCAGTGCCAAAGGCAGTATTCTGAAAGACAAACAGGGACTGGAATACCTTGATCTATACGGCGGACACGCAGTAATTTCAATCGGACATTCGCATCCCCATTATATCTCCCGAATCAAAGATCAGCTGGACCAAATCGGATTTTATAGTAACTCGGTCCAGAACCCTCTGCAAGAGGAACTGGCACAAAAACTGGGAAGACTTTCGGGATGTGACGATTACCGTTTATTCTTATGTAATTCCGGGGCTGAAGCCAATGAAAATGCTCTTAAAATGGCTTCCTTCCATACTGGTAAAAGCAGGGTGATCGCCTTTAAAAATAGTTTCCACGGCAGGACTTCCGCAGCGGTAGCCATCACCGACAATCCTAAAATTCATGCGCCGATCAACCAGCACCATCCGGTGACATTTCTACAATTAAACGATGTGAAAAGTTTTAAGGAGCACATTGAAAAAGGAGATGTATGTGCCGTAATTCTGGAGGCCATACAAGGGGTCGGGGGCCTGGATGAACCGACCACCGAATTTTACCGGATGGTGGGCGAGAATTGTCGTAAACACCAGGCGATTCTGATTGCAGATGAGGTACAATCAGGATATGGAAGGAGCGGAAAATTTTTCGCATTCCAGCACCACGGAGTTTCCCCGGACATCATAAGCGTGGCAAAAGGAATGGGAAACGGCTTTCCGGTAGGAGGTATTTTAATCAACGGCCATCTTAAGGCCACCCTTGGCATGCTTGGAACCACCTTTGGGGGTAATCATCTGGCATGTGCGGCATCACTGGCCGTGCTGGAAGTAATTGAAGAAGAAAACCTGATGGACAATGCCTCCCGGATGGGTACCTATATCTGTAAGCTGGCCGGCAAACTCCCTGGGGTCAAAAGGGTAAAAGGGAGGGGATTGATGCTGGGAATTGAATTCGATTTTGACATTGCTGACCTGCGAAAAAGGCTTATTTACAACCAGCGTATATTTACCGGAAACGCTAAGGATCCTCATATTATAAGGATACTCCCGGCCCTTAATATAGGCAGGGATGAGATAGATCTGTTTTTCGAGGCATTAAATAAGGAACTGGCATGAAACATTACCTGTCTGTAAATGATATTGACTCCGTACCTGCATGGATCTCCGAGGCCTTGCTATTAAAAAAAGAACCACACTCACTGAAACACCTGGGGAAGAACAGGACCCTTATCCTACTCTTTTTTAACAGCAGTTTGAGAACCCGGTTAAGCACCCAGAAGGCAGCGATGAATTTGGGCATGGAAGTCATGGTAATGAATTTTGGGAATGAAGGCTGGGCCTTGGAATATACCGATGGCACGGTGATGGACCAGGGTAATGCAGAACATGTGAAGGAGGCCGCCAGGGTCGTGGCACAGTATGGTGATATCATTGGGATACGGGCTTTTGCGGGATTACAGGACAAAGACAGGGACCTGCAGGAAGTGGTACTCAATGGCTTCAAAAAATACGCAGGAGTACCGATAGTCAACCTTGAAAGTTCTACAGGACATCCGCTACAGGCGTTGGCGGATGCCATCACCATAGCAGAAAACAGCCATCAGCGAAAACCCAGGGTAGTTCTTTCCTGGGCTCCCCACCCCAAGGCTCTTCCCCATGCGGTCGCCAATTCTTTTGTAGAAATGATGCGGATTCAGCAGGCAGAATTTGTGATCACCCATCCCCGGGGATATGAACTGTCACCGGAAATCACCTCAGATTGCAGGATCGAATATGATCAGATGGCTGCTTTAAAAGAGGCTGATTTTGTCTATGTCAAAAATTGGAGCAGCTTCTCGGACTATGGACGGGTTATTTCGGAGGATCCCGCCTGGAAAATGACGCTACAGAAATTGGGAAAGGCAAAATTTATGCATTGTCTTCCTGTGCGAAGGAACGTTGTTGTTGAAGATGCGGTCCTTGACGGTCCGAACTCCCTCGTCATCAGCCAGGCTGACAACAGGACCTATTCAGCGCAAGTGGTGCTGAAACGATTGCTTGAAGGTCTTAGTAAATAGGGTTCGGAAAAATGGACGCAAAGGTATTGTAAGTGTACCTTTTTTCTTTAAGCGGAAGGTCTTTTCAGGCTTGTTGTGAAAAATGATACATATGAAACCGAAATTATCCATAGTAAAAATCGGAGGCAATGTTATTGAGCATCCCTATCAACTTAAGACCTTTCTGGCATTATTTACCGGCATGGAAGGCCTTAAAATCCTGGTACATGGTGGGGGCAGGAAGGTGACCGACCTCGGTGCTCAACTCGGGATCGAAGCTCAGATGATCGGAGGAAGAAGAATTACGGATACTGCGGCCCTTGAATTGGCAGTCATGGTTTACGGAGGCCTCGTTAGTAAGTCGGTTACCGCCCAGCTTCAGGGCCTGGGCTGTAATGCTATCGGCCTCAGTGGTGCCGATGGGAATGCTATCAGGGCGCACCTTCGCCCGGTTAAGACTATCGATTACGGATGGGCAGGTGATATAGAGGGTATAAACAGGCCTTTGATTTCCGGGTTACTGCAAAGCGGATTAATACCGGTTTTCTGTGCTCTCACGCATGATGGGAAGGGACAATTATTCAACACCAATGCGGACACCATCGCCTCGGAATTGGCGATTGGGATGAGCCCGGAATTTGACACCACCCTCTATTATTGTTTTGAAAACAAAGGGGTGTTGAAAGACAGATCAGAGCAGGACTCTTTCATACCACATATCAATGAGACATCTTATGCAGAGCTACTTGCCGGAAAAATCATTGCCGAAGGGATGCTTCCGAAAATGGAAAATTGCTTTCATGCACTGCGACAAGGGGTACAAAGGGTTTGTATCGGAGATATTAAAATGATATGTGCCGGGGAGGAAAACTTTACATCCATTACGCTATGAAACAAGAAATACAGCCACTCACGGTCGCAGCGCTTGATCTTCTGAAACGACTGATAGAGACCCAGTCTTTTTCCTCATCGGAAGGAGCTACGGCCGGGATCATAGAAAATTGGCTGTCCTCCCGAGGTATTCCGGCTCAGAGGGAAAATAACAATATCTATGCATTTAACAAGGCCTTTGATCCCAAAAAACCCACCTTACTGCTAAACTCCCATCACGATACGGTACAGCCAAATTCTGCTTATACACGAAATCCTTTTCAGGCGGGCATTGAAAATGGTAAACTATATGGCCTGGGAAGTAACGATGCCGGAGGGAGTTTGGTTTCACTGCTTGCAGTTTTTGCCTACTTCTATGACCAACAGGATCTGAGTCACAACCTGGTGATGGTAGCTTCGGCAGAGGAGGAAACCTCAGGGTCCAAAGGTTTGAATAGTATGTTGGCCCTGCTACCGGAAATCGATGTCGCTATTGTCGGGGAGCCTACGCTGATGGAACTTGCCATTGCAGAAAAAGGCCTTGTAATCTTTGACGGCATTGTAAAGGGAACCCCATCACATGCCGCACATCCGAATGATAACAATTCCATTTACAATACGATTGCTGTACTGGAATGGTTCAAAAATTATTCCTTCAATAAAGTGTCAGAGGTTCTTGGCGCGGTAAAGATGACCGTGACCCAGATAAGTGGCGGAAGCCAGCACAATGTGGTGCCTGCACAGGTGGACCTGGTGATTGATGTTCGGGTCAATGATTGTTATACCAATGAGGAAATTGCCAATCTTCTTATAAAAGAGGCACCCTGTGAACTAAAACCGCGTTCCCTCCGTCTTAATTCATCCGCAATAGATAAAAGCCACCCGCTGGTCCGGTCGGGTATCGCTCAAGGGCGGAAAACCTATGGATCCCCAACTCTGTCAGACCAGGCGGTATTGCAATGCCAGTCCCTGAAATTAGGCCCCGGAGACAGCACACGTTCCCATTCAGCGGATGAATATATTTTTGTTTCGGAGATAGAAGAGGGAATTGCGATGTATATTATGATTTTAAATGGTTTTCTGCTGAAAGAATAATCCCCGCGATATGCTACATTCTCTTATACATTATGACACAAATGATGCCTCCTGTTTCTTTTTGAGTTCAGGAGCAGGTATTATCAGCCGCAACGCTTTCTACTTTCACAAACCTCAACAGCCAGCGCCATGAAACTTTGGGACAAAGGATTTGATACAGATAAAAAGATTGACATTTTTACGGTAGGTAACGACAGGGAGCTGGACCTTGTCCTTGCAAAATATGACCTCATTGCCTCCAGGGCGCACGCGCAGATGCTCGGAAAAATAGGCCTTCTTTCTGAGGCCGAAGTCGAAGCCCTTATTGCAGAACTGGACACTATCGGAGAAAGTGTGCGAATGGGGAGCTTTACCATAGGAGAGCAGTTTGAGGATGTCCATTCCAGAATAGAGTTTTTACTTACTGAAAATTTAGGGGATACAGGAAAGAAAATCCATACGGCCCGTTCCAGGAACGATCAGGTACTGGTGGCCATGCAATTGTATCTGAGGTATGAAATTTCAGAGATAAAAGGGCTTGTAAAGATGGTATTCGATCTTTTGCTGGAGCTGGCAGAGAGGCATCAGAAGGTTTTACTGCCAGGATATACCCATCTGCAGATCGCCATGCCTTCGTCCTTTGGTTTATGGTTCTCTGCCTATGCTGAAAGTCTGATTGATGATATTTATTTCATGAATGCCGCCTACAGGGTTGCTGATCAGAATCCGCTCGGGAGTGCAGCGGGATATGGAAGTTCCTTTGCGATCGACAGAGAGTATACCACTGAACAAATGGGCTTCGGTGACATGAAGTACAATGTGGTTGCCGCTCAGATGAGTCGGGGAAAAACTGAAAAAGCAACGGCCTTTGGCCTGGCCTCAATTGCTGCTACCCTCTCCAGGCTCGCCATGGACATATGTCTCTATCTGAATCAAAATTTTAATTTTATCTCCTTCCCGGAGACCATGACTACCGGTAGCAGTATTATGCCACATAAAAAAAATCCGGATGTTTTTGAATTGATTCGAGCCAAGTGTAATAAGATACAAGCCATTCCAAATCAGATCGGAATGATCACCACCAACCTGCCCAGCGGATATCACCGCGACTACCAGTTGGTCAAAGAAATTATCATCCCTGCCATTCAGGACATGAAGGCCTGCCTGGAAATGATGCGTTTCAGCCTGAAAGAAATCCGTGTCAATGAAGACATTCTGGAAGATCCAATCTACGATAACCTGTTCAGTGTGGACAGTCTGAATGTCCTGGTACAGCAAGGCATGCCCTTTAGGGACGCGTATAAAAAAATGGGTGCCGAAATCAGGGAGGGAACTTTTAAGCCCGTCAGAGAGCTTGCGCATACCCACATTGGCAGCATCGGGAATCTTGGCCTGGATAAAATTCGTGAAAAAATGGAAAATGTGAATAATGAGAATGGCGTCTGAAGTGTCTGTTGTTCTTTTAATTCATATCCATAGGTCACCTTTAGCAGAAATAATTATACCTTAAAATGGGTGGTTCATGAACATAATTTCCTCTATTGATCAGAACCCACAAAAACATCAAATTAGAGTCTGTTCCAATGGCCTGGAACAGCAATTGTTTCTTCCTTCAAAACAAAGTGGCGCGGGAAGTGCCGTTAATGGAGGGGAACTTATATCCCTGGCATTGGCTACCTGTTTCTGCAATGATATTTACAGGGAAGCAGCTAAAAAAAATATAAGCATCACTCGGGTCACGGTTAGGGTCGAAGGGGATTTTTCCGGTGAGGGACTCCCTTCGGGACCTATACGATACTATGCCAATCTGGAAGGGGATGCCTCTGATGACGATTTGTGTGCTCTCGCGAAACATACGGATACCGATGCAGAAGTCCAGAATACGATCAGGGCAGGTGTCCGGGTAACATTCGGTTCATAAACGCTGGCAACGGCAGGAATAGGACTCAAAAAAAAATACTGGTGAGCGCATCTGTGAAGAAAGTCATGCCCCCCGATGATTTGCTTCTTACTTCTGACGCCATTTAACTCCCCTGAGTTTAATGAGAGCCGGGCTCTGGCCTGCAGATTCTGCATGGTGTAGATCCCTGTTTAAAAATTCACTTACTGCCGGATTTTCAGGGCATTTATATTTCTGCCTATTTCATAGCCTTGTTCCAATCCGAGGTCAATCGCTTCACGATAGTGAATGCCTCCATAAAGCCGTGACAACGCCGCCTCTTCAGCCAGCTCATAAAAATTGTTGTAATCCCTTGGCCCTCCGTTAATGTCACCTCGGAATTCATGGGTGCGATCCGTGAATTCATAGTTGTCCCCGAAAAGGTTCGTCATAATCTCGGCCAGGGCCCCTGACTGAACAGAGTGTCCGGAAGTGTACTCCGGAAAGGGAGGGGTATTGAGGATCGGAGACCAATTCTGATCAATCTTCTCATTGATGTATGTAACCGGCCGCATATAATTAAATTCATATTTGCACTTCCAGCAGGAAATAAAGGCGTCAGAAATGCCAATCCCGAGTTTTGCAAATGCTTCTACTGCGAGATCGAGGGTTAAATCATTTTCCATGATGAGCTGATTCAAAATGGAAATAGAGTGTCCCGGGGGAGTAGCTGTAGTCACAGGATCATCTGACCAGAAATTTGCGATGTCCGATTGGTCAGGAGTCAAATTGTTTACCGTTGTATATACTTCAATGGCCTGCTGATGGAAGGCAGAAGTCTCATCTTCAGAGTACACAATGGGTTGTGGCGGTTGGGTATCAGCAATGTTGGCTTCAAGGAAAGGCCTGTTTCCCCCCCAGTAAGGTTGAAGAGCGGCCTGAAAGCCCGGAGGGGTCGGAACCCACAATCCAGGGCCGGTTGGAGGTACATAGTCTGATGGGAAATTACTGAACTGACTGTCATTACCACCATCGCTAGCGGCCCAGGTAAGGATGGCCTCAGCCACTTCACCTGCCAGTTTCGCCGAATCGTCATATACCTCTTCTCCTTCTTCCATGACATACATATCATGGTACTTCTTTTCCAAATCTTCAATGGCTTGCAGCCTTTCTTCTGATGTATTCGAATAGAAATAGGTGGTCATTTTGTACATCACCGCGTTCGCAACGGAGGGCCAGTGATATTGCTTCCCCGCCTCCAGGGAGGTGGAAATCTGCAACTCTGAAAGTTTACCTGACAGTGATATATGGTCCTGCATTCCCGGAACCACGGCTTCATACAGGGCTACCCCGGTGTAACCAAATGCCCTCGCAGCAACCGGAGGGCTGTATCCGGGTGTTTCAGTGGTAAGCGTCTTTATCAGTGCATACCACTCGACGACCACAGTTGACTTAAACTCGCTGGCAGCTACCTGTTCTTCAGGGATTGCAGCATCATCATCCTTTTCACAGGAAATACCTGTAACTACTAACAGAACAGTCAGAAATATCCATTTTCTATTAAAATTCATAGCCTGAAATTTGGGGTAAAAATAACTTTTTCAGATTCCTGGATTATAAAAATCGAAACTAATTTTAACAAAATGAATTCTGTTTCCAATCATCGGAAATCCAGGCTTTACACCGATTTAATATGGCGAAAATATGCCATATTCACGGACAGCGTATTGGTTATTATCGAATCATGCCCAAATTGATTACCTCCTGTTTGGTCAGAGGTCGCCAATGCCCCCGCGGAAGGTCTTTTTTGGTCAGGCCCGCAAATATAACGCGGTCCAGTTTTATCACTTCATAACCGAGATGCTCAAATATCCGTCGAACAATACGGTTCTTACCGCTGTGTATTTCGACGCCTACTTCTCTCTTTGGAGCGTTGGCAATATAACTGACCTCATCTACCTTTATTATCCCATCCTCAAGTTCCAGCCCCTCCTTTATTTTTTTAAGATCTTCCGCCTTGAGATTTTTATTTAATTCTATGTGATAAATCTTGCGAACCCCATACCTCGGATGGGTTAATTTTTTGGCCAGGTCACCATCATTGGTGAAAAGAAGCAGACCTGTGGTATTCCGGTCCAGACGTCCGACAGGCAACAACCGGGCTTTGGTGGCATTGGAGATGAGCTCCATGACGGTCCTCCGGCCTTTTTCATCACTGGTGGTGGTAATAAAATTCTTAGGTTTGTTCAGAAGGATATATTCCTTTTTTTCTGGGTTGATCAGCCGGCCATCAAACTTCACCACATCAACCGATGCGACCTTATAGCCCATTTCCGTAACCGCTTTACCATTTACAGTAACGTTACCTGCCGCAATATACACGTCGGCTTCCCTTCTTGAACAAATCCCTGCGTTGGCAATATAGCGATTCAATCGGATCAGTCCATCCGAAGCCGTTTTAGGTAGATCCGCCGCCTTTCTGCTGACAGGTTTTTGACTGGAACGACCCTCCTTATCAGCTATTTTATTTGGCCTTACCGGTGATTTACGGCCCTTGTTCCCTTCAATTCTGCCCATCGTACTTTTTTTGCAAAGGTAGAAAACCAAAGTATCCGCGTGGGTATGATTCATTCGATTAATTATCCCGGCATCCAATTTCTCGAATAGGCTGATCATGCCATAAGACCAGATTGGCCACGGGAGTTGGACAGACCTATAGAATGCGATTGAGAACCAGATCTATATCAATTAATAAAATACTGAACACCCCGACAATAATTATGAATTTCAGAATATTGTGAAGCCATATATAATGGGCCCTTGTGCCTGACTTCCATAATAATCCCAGAAACACAATGAGCAGTAAGATACTTCCCATAAAGTAGAGGTACATTTTACCCACGTCAAACCGGCTGATCAGCAGTAGCGCAGGGACAAGTGTAATTAATATCAGGACGCTAACGGCCAGTTTGGCCCATCTCGTACCGTAGAGTATAGGAACAGTTCTGTAATTCTGCGCCAGGTCTCCTGCCATATTTTCCATATCCTTAATGATTTCTCTCGACAGAATTAGTAAAAAAAGAAATACGGCATGTACAAAAATAACCGTCTGGAAATTTTTATAATAGACAAAGACAGCAAAGAAAGGTGCGATAGCCAGCATAGCAGAAAAAATATTTCCTATGAGAGCGAGTCTTTTGAGCTTGTGTGAATACAACCAGATACCGAAAATGTAGGCGGAAAAAAAAATGACCGCTCTGAAGGATACATAACTCGCCAGGAAAACAGAAATAAAATTGAGCACAAAATAGCCGGACAATTTGGTATTCTGGCTTACAAGCCGGTCTAGTTGGGTCTTCTGAGGTTTATTTATGAGGTCCTTTTCTGAGTCGTAAAAACTATTAATGATATACCCACCGGCGATAACCAGGGCCGAGGCGAGTACGATCAGGAACAGTTCGGGGTCAAATATCACCTTCCTTAAGGGAAGATCAGGAGACAGAATATATATGGAAGCAAGGTACTGTGCAAAAGCGATCATCAGAATATTGTATCCTCTGACCACGGAAAACAAACTCAGGAACTTCAGGAGCAGCAGTTTGTTCTTTCGGCTGAGCATGGAAAACGCTTTAGAAGTTGTACACTACTTCCAAATTGTATCCTTCCAGTGCCTTTTTTGCCTTTTCAATATCCTGAGTAAATCCTAATATGTAACCTCCTCCTCCTGAACCGCAGAGTTTCAGATAGTAGTCATTGCTCTCGATTCCCTGTCTCCATAATTTATGGAATTCTTTGGGGATCATAGGCTTAAAATGGTTCAACACAACCCGGGAAAGCTGTTTCAAGTTGCCGAAAAGCGATTTGACATTTCCGCTGATAAAATCATCCACACAGGCATCCGTATGTTTGATGAACTGGTTCTTCAATACTTGTCGAAATCCCTCTTGTTTCATTTTCTCCATAAAGATTTGAACCATAGGCGCAGTTTCACCGCTCATCCCGCTATCCAACAGAAAAACGGCGCCAGAACCTTCTTTATATTGAGATGGCAGACTGGTCGATTCTATATTGTCATGGGAATTTATAAGGATAGGCAGGCTAAGATAGCTGTTCAGCGGATCAAGACCCGAGGATTTGCCATGGAAGAAAGACTCCATTTTTCCAAATATTTCCTTAAGTCGCAATAGTTTTTCTCTGGTGAGATTTTCCAGAACCGTAATCTTATCATTGGCATATTTGTCATACACCGCAGCGACAAGAGCACCGCTGCTGCCAATTCCGTAACCCTGTGGAATGGAACTGTCAAAATACATGCCTGCGTTGATATCTGCCCTTAAAGTGTCCAGATCTATGGAAATCAGATCGGGATCTTCCATTTTAATTTCCTCCAGATAAGTTAAAAAGCGACTTAGCCCTTCATTAGATTTTTTGGCAGCAGGGCTGTTTTGATCCTCTGATTTAAGTGCACCCTTGAAGAAATTATATGGAATGGAAAGTCCCTTTGAATCCTTTATAATGCCATATTCCCCGAACAGGAGAATCTTGGAATAGAACAATGGTCCTTTCATTTATCTTATAAATTGGTTTGATCGGGTGACGGGACAAAAAGTGACCTTCAATATCCTCAGAGTGAAAGTCAGGCTTTTTGTATGCCTTTCCCTATTTTATCACAAAGATAGTGACCGTTTTGACAATACGCAACCAGTTGGTCCTGAATAAACCTGGTGATCACGGACAGGTGTTCTTCCGGATAGAGCAAATGTACATTGGCTCCGGCATCAAGTGTAAAACATATCGGGATCCCGGATTGATTGCGAAAATCTCGTACAGCTTCAATAACACTCAGGGTGGCCGGTCGCATTAGGATAAAAGAAGGACTGCTTGTCATCATCATGGCATGCAGGGCAAGTGCCTCATGCTCAACAATTTCAATAAAAGTATCCAGATCACCGTTCTTAAATACATCACGCAGTCTTTCAATATGATTTCCGGCAACCTCAAAGCGTGGGCCGGCAAATGGATGACCCAACATTAGTTCATGCCCGCTGGAACTGCTTACCCGTTTGATGCCGGTCTCAACGAGGAGGATGGTATCCCTGTAGGTGTGAAATACGGGATGCAGGTCAAATGGGTAGGGAATTGCATACAGGTCGGAGCTTCCGGGGACTCCGGGATGTTGACCCCATTCCATTATATTTCCCTGTATACTTCTGCCGGCGCTCCCGGAACCAAGGCGTGCCAGGAAGGAGACCTTATTCATGAAAAAATCCGTTTCCATGCCCCCTGTGAGCAAGGCCTCCATTTCTGTAAAACATGCGGCAAGAGCCGCCATGCCACTCGCTGAGGATGCGATACCACTGCTGTGGGGAAAGGTATTCGAAGTGTGTATGCTATAGCGGTAATGAGGTAGCACGGGAAAGTACTTCTGAATTCGCGACAAAAATAGTTGAATCTTAGAACGGAAGTCTTCTCTGCTTTTACCGTCAAGGAAAATGTCAAACTTTATCTCCGCACTTTTGCCTTTGAGGGGTTCAAATTCCAGGGAGGTTTGCGTTTTGCAATCTGAAAGTGTAAAACTCAGGGATGCGTTGGCCGGAAGTTGTTCTCCTTTCTTACCCCAGTACTTGACCAAAGCTATGTTACTCGGTGCCGTCCAGCTCACTTTTCCGCTTTCGCCCGGGGAAAGGGGACGACGTGGAACAAAGTCATTTTCGGTCATAACAGCACAATTTTGGCAAAGATAGTTTTTAGCTGCTCTTAGGATAGTTGCGGATGAAATTAATTACTATTTTAGACTCATACTCGCACTCCCATTGAAAAATAGGTTACTTTATATTATTGTCGCAGTTATTATCTGTTTGTTGATTGGCTTTCTGTCCGGAATCTCCGTGCAAAGTTCCGTGAACGATTGGTATTTATCCTTAAATAAACCATTTTTCACTCCCCCTGAATGGATTTTTGCTCCCGTATGGACCGTCCTGTATATATTGATGGGGATCTCGGCCGGAATCGTATGGTCAAAAGGGGTTTACCATATATGGGTGCAGACAGCAATGTACCATTTCGGCTTCCAACTCCTGTTCAATGCGCTGTGGAGTATTGTTTTTTTTGGATTTAAGAATCCCTTCTG
>JBGTMS010000180.1:0-24880 GCA_041743425.1 Zeaxanthinibacter sp.
TCGGCAAAGAACAAAATGTTTTTCTCTGTCCAGCCTTCGGCGGATTGGTAATTCAAATGGAGCTCCACATCGGCTACCTCCGTCCAGTCAATCTGAGAGGCCGAAGCGACAATGTCAAGAAAAATTAAGGAATCAAACGGATGTAGCAATAGGGTCCGGTCCTCAGTCATTTTAGGTGCAAAGTCATAACTGAGTTTATCTCCTTTCCAATCGGAATCCGGGTCAAAATGATATTGTACAGAATAGCTGTATTTATTTACGCCGGGAATCGTTTTTACCAACCAATCTGTTTTCTCCGGACTATCCTTGTCAATGACAAAGTCTTTATGCTTTTTATCCGGAGCTCCTTCTTTCCCATAATTTAACTGTACATGCGCGGAAGAAAGCCCGATGCGTTCCTTATCAAATGGCGTTTCTACGGATACGCGGAATTCTCTGAAGAAGGCATCATCCCCGTCAATGGAAAAGAAATGGCCATCCTTTGATAAATCATCTGCAAAGAGTCCGAAAAATCCCTGAGGTGCATAGGTGCGTTGTACTGCTTCAGAACGTGTAAACTTGAACGTAAGTGTCTTTTCTTCAATTTGTTTTATCATTTTCAATTTAAAAGACACCAGAGCAGTACTTGCAACATTGGCTGCATTGGGTGCTGTTGGCAGCCTTACCCCGGCACTTTGAGAAGGGGTGGTTTGGGGAGGTTGTGGTGGCATGGCCGTGGCTGTTTCAGCGGCAGTTGCCGAGTTGGCTGATACTACCGGCGGATTGGGTATGACCCCTGGATTTTCCGGAGCTCCTGTATTTGCATCAGGCCCGGGGGCGGGGGGTGGCGCAGGAGTAGCAGCTCCGCCCGGGGTTGGGGCAGTCGGAGGGGTTGGGACCGGTGGAGGGGTAGGTGGGTCCGGTGGCCTCATGGCCTGAACCCTATTTTGCACCGCGGTCAGATTTTCAGCCTCAGCCATCCCACCTGCCATTTGTCCGGGAGTCAGCGTAGGCCTGAACCACTCGTTCAGAAGGTTCTCCTTAAAGAAGTTCAGGGCCCAATCCTCCTTGGTCGTCCTGTCATCCTCAGTTGAATAATTGATCACATTGATCTCGATAACTTTGTCCTCCACCAGTTTCTCGAATCCGGCATCGATCCCTGCACGGACAAAATATACCTGAGCTTCCAGGCCTGCGCTGAAATGGTCGTAAACCCGTTTCATGTTTGCCTTAATTTCGACTTCCAAGGCTGGGCGAAGGCCGGAGTATTTTAGGTTGTAAACGGCCCCTATTGGTGTTCCCTTCTCCTTAAATACCCCTTCAAGAATCGTTGTTCCTTCCTGACTGAGCGATAGGCTAAAGGCGGCATTATTATCTCCGTGTAGCGAGGGTACTGTTCCTCCAAGGATACTTTCTACAGCCTGGAAGGTACCTTCGGCAGATACTTCGGCGACAGTGCCACCCCCACCCTGAAGATCGAGTGCAATGCATTCAACCGTCCCATCATCAAACGGAACTGCCGCAAGTCTGGGTGTACCCTTTGCCATGGAGGAAATCCTGGACAGGATCTTTCGCTCTACATTAAGATCGAGCTTGAGATTCACTTCCACCATCAGAAAACCCTTCCCTTCAATGGTGTCTCCGGAAACATTCCCGTACTTGATCAACGTAAATGCAGCCCGGTTGTCTTTGGCGCGCCGCGCCAGTTGTACGGGCCCCGGCAGATACCAGAACTGATTGGGATCAGCATGATCCGAAAACACTGTAACTCCGTCTACCGTAATTGTTTTATTGCCTATTTCTAACATCTTACTATCCTTTAAAAATTAGTTAACCCGCTGTTAATAAAAGTTCATCTTCGTTTGTTTTTGTCCAATCTGTGGATTTGTTCATACCATTCTCGTGCCGGGTAATGAGTTGATATTCCAGTGCCGACCTGTTCGAATCCATAAAATCGAACTCAAAGTACCTGATCCGGTCCTCTGCCGATTCAAAACGGAAGGAATCATTAAAAGAAAGTCCGGCTTCTGTATCCTCAAACTTCACCTGCAATTTTGCCTCCTTGATCTTTTTCGATTTGAAAGGAATGCCTGCCGGATCTATTGAAACGATCTTATGACCTCTCATTTGAGGGGTAAGGAAGACGCGGTCTGCCAGTGTCTGACAGGTGGGAACCTCCATAATGCGGCCATCTGCAAAAAGCATGGTCACTTTATAGGATATGATACGCTCCTCCGGATCTACAAATTGCTGTAATACCACTTCCCTGGGAACATTGTCGGTAGCATTGAAACTCAATCCCTGTTGTTCCCTTATCGCATTTTCTACATCTTCATAGGTAACATCCACAAAGATGTGTGTCACTTCAACCCAATTGACAGCCGGCACGAAAGTGATCTTACGTTTATCCGGGAAGGGATCGCGGATGGTAATCCGCTCCTCGTTGGAATCTGCCCACGGCATTTCAAGATCGCGATGATCAACCGCCCGGTACAGGAGTTTATAACTGAAGGTATTCCTGTCCGGATCCAATGTGAACAGCTTCCATATTTCTTCAGTATGAGTAGCGTTAAGCAGATAGGATTCATCGATTTGGATCCCGTTTTCGGGGTCGCTATAGCGAGTGGCAACTTCAATATGAGAATAAACTTCCCATGGGAAATCAAGGGCCATAATAGACACAGGTACAAATCCGTAAAGATCCCGGGGCCTCACTTCATAGTTTTCAACTTCGATATTCACAGGCTCGGAGACAAGTTTTGTAGGCTGTTCCATGTTGTCCGCGTCCTTAAAGTGTACCTCATAGGATATAGTTACCGGCCTCAGCATATGACCATCCTCTATTTTACTCAGCCATTCAATGACATCCTCCGTCTTCGTCTTATCCAGGATCGTATTTTCTTGCAGGCCTCCATAATTGAGAGTTACATTCAGAGATTCCACATTATCAGAACTAAAGTCCGTTCGGGCAATTACCTTAACTGTACGTCTTTGGAACCATGGGTGGTCCAACTCTACCGGGATCACAAATCGGGATAGGTCAACCCCATCCTTTCGCAATACCTTAAACAAACCTTCAAGATGCCCTTGCGGATAGATACTTTTCACCACTGCTGTACGCTCGGACATACTTACATCGAGCTTCTTCTTATCTATCCTTGTGATATCCCGTTTCTTATAACTAAACAACTTGTTCTCCGAGGCACCCCCTGAAGCTATTAGGAGGGCCACACGTCCGGCATCAGCTATCGAATCACTGCCGGCCGTTGCTATAGGATCGAGGGATGGCTCGAAGAAATTGTCGAGTACCATATCTTTTATTTGACTTACCGCCTGATCCATGCGGGCCTCCATAGCCGAGGTGCTGTCATCCGTGACGAACAGTTTATCGACCTGCATATCAATAGCTCTTGTCTCTATAAGTTCGTCAACGATCGTATCTATTGACGAACTAAAAATAGGTGTGTTCACACTGAAGTTCTCTTCAAGGTGTTTTTGAACCCGGTCCCAGTCAGCAGTTACTTTAACTTTATAACCATTGCGCAGACCCATATAGTCCAGGCCGTAGACCACACCAATCGGAGCCATTTCGCCTTGCATCGCTTGTTCAACAACGACCACACCTGCGTCATCCAGTTGCACCGAAAACGATGCCTGGTTTGTGCCATAAAGCGCCGGCTTGGCATAATGCTCCATGCTGATAACAAATTCGGGGCCCGGCCTGGCAGGTACTATAGGTTCCGGGTCATCTTCCGCTCCCCCTGAATCGGACTGCTTGCCCAACATCATTAGTTTTACAAATCCATCCAACAAAGGTACCGGCGCCAGTCGGGGTTCATCGTCCAAATCATCCACTGATCGGACGGAAGCTTTAATGGCAGCCAATTGTTCTTCCGAAACTCCCAAATTGACATCGAAGTTCAGGAAGCCGCCTGATCCCGCTTCCCCGCGGTATTTTATGAGTTGGATTTGAGGGATCTCAACCCCGGTCTCCTCATCTACCTTTACGGTAAGGTGAGGGTATAATGGCATGAAATAGTATTGCAAGGTATCTTCGTGATCCCGAAATACAGATATGCCATCGATAATATGAAATGGTGGTTCTAAGTATAACATATCTGCTTAATTTGAGGGTAGTTCTAAAAATAAGGTAAGGTCATTGACTACTTCTGGCTCCGTTTCCTTCCGGCTACCGTCCTTCATAAAATAAGTGGCTTGCCAGCTATAGCTATTTTTAGACTTGTCTTTAAGCTTGATGAGCCATTTGGCCGGAGCAATTGCGCCTTCTTTAAAGGTGAAATCCTTTCGTTCACTGACGTTATTTTCCTCATCGCTGTAGGCAAGCTGCACATGCGCAAGCTTTAACGTATCCTGGAAGTCGAGCAAGTCTGCCAGCACGGTGACGTCCATCAGGTTTTCAACATTTTCTCCGACGATAACGGTTGTACTGTCAGTAATTGTTTCGGAAATCTCTTCCTGTGTACCGTCTTTTCTAATAATATGCCCTTTATAGGAGATGGTGCTTATCGATTGATCGATGATTGGAATAAACCAGTCAAAAAACGGGTTATCCCTGGAAATTGCAATGGCCTGGGTCACGGCATATTCATTAGGGGCATCCTCATATCGGGCATCGATAAAGATATTTGCTATATCATTTTCAAGGTCACCGGAGGCCCGGAAACCAACTGTTTTGCTCTGTGTAAACGGATCGTTTACAAACAGACGGTTGGAATTTCCTTCCATCCAATCCGATTCGAACTCCTTTCCATCGGACATTTTATAATTGGCCCTATACTTGTAAGGCTTGGAGCGCTTATTGAAAATGATGTGCTGAAATGTGTGCTCAGGGGTTTCAGCCGACATGATGAACTGATCTGTGATCTTGTCTACGCCATTCGACGGATCCTCATATTCCATAGTAACCTGTACCTGCTTAACCTGCTCAAAATCGATATCGCCGGGCGTAATTTCCACGAAAAGGACACCCACATCATCCACATTCACGGTAAGGACAGATTCATTGGTTTGAATCTCCTCAGATTGGAAGATCTTACTGGCCCCTTTGTAGTTCACCTGATAACTATAGGTATAGTTAAAGTCGTCGTCTTCGATAAAAGTGGCGAAACGTGCTACGTCATCTGTTTTTGTAAATTGATATTCCCCGTTGATCTCACTACCAATGACGTCCATGGGTTTTCCTTTGTAAAAAAGTTTAACCTCTACGCTATGAATAGGCAATACGCTAAATGGCGCATTTACCTTGACAGAAGCGTTGATCTGCCTGAAGAAAGGATGGTTCAGGTCTACTTCCTCAGCGTAGTCAGCCCAAACTATGGCGTTCCCTTCTTTATCGGTGAGGGTAGTGATGTTAGGCATGACCCCCTGTGGGTTAATATTGACTTCTACATAAGCCTCTTCGCGGTATCTCAGCGTAAAATCGGATATGCTGGATCGTACCACTTCTTTTCGAACATCCTCAATATCCTCTTCCTGATACCACTTCCTGGCCTCTTCGGCATTTTCGACGGGCAGGGCCTCAATCATCAGGCGTTCCGCCGCATCATCAAGGCTACCCTGTGCCCAGGTTCGGATCTGATCCATAACTTTAGGATCTATCTGTGCGCTGCCCGGATCTATATGCAACCTTTTGGATTCTGACCTACGCATTATTTCGGTCAATGTCTCTTTATAATCATCTTCGGCGCATGCCCTTTCTTCAATATCGATGTCCTGGACAAAGGAATAGAAGGCACTGGCATGGAAGGTCCCCGTTACCTTGATAGGAGGTAATTTGCCATCATGATACAATTCATACATCACCCCGATAAAGCCTCCTTTACCCTGTAAGGCCGATTCAAATAATGCGGCCCCTTCAACGGAAAGTTCAATACTATAAGTAGAAATGTTTTTACCGAACAGGGAAGGTTTCCCGGCATCCAAAATCCGTTCGACCATAAGACTGTTTTCGTCATTGATCATAAGGCGTGATGTTCCTTTGGTGTAGCGGATCGCACCTATTTCGACCTTTGGAGGCGGGGAGATATTTCGCTTTTCGGCAGTAACGTTTACTCGTTGCTGAAGTTCTTCTGTTATAGCAGCCATCTGTTCATCCGGGATGGTGAACTCTACATCAAATACTACATACCCTCCTCCCTTTTTACCATCCGTACGGTCTATAGGAAAGCGGTACTTTAAAAATTTGAAAATAGGTTTCCCCTCATCATCCAGTCTGAAACGAGGCTGCTCCGGTATGGGATAGAAGAGATTGAATTTTCTATCGTCGCCGTAAACGACGATATTACCGATCTGAGTTTGATTGTTAAGATACAACATGATTTTAAGTATTTTAAATGATTAATTAGGCTATTACTTTTATATGATCATCCGGATTATTAATAAACCAGACACTAACATCTGTAGCCGCCACAATGGACTCAGGTACAGTTATGGATTCTTCTACCCTGACTTTCAGGGCCGATGTATCCGGGGTCATTTTTCCAGGTCTGAGAAACCGCTGAATTTCAATGACAGCTTCGTCCTTCAATTTTTTTTTGACGCCTTCCACGAGTTGAGTCGGAGCGTTTTCATCAGGCTCATAATCTATGGTCACGCTTCCCTTTTGAATTTGCTCTTCCAGCCAGATGGCAATATCATAAGTGCTGCTCCCTTCATTTAAGTAGTCGCCTGCGACATCAATAGTACCGGATAGTGACATGGCGACAGGATATTCCAATGCCAGGGTGGCGTAGTATCGCACCATAAGAGCTTCTTTTTTTCCGTGAAATGCAGCCACTATCTCATTTTGAAGGTCTTCAGAAACGCTGGTGTTAAAAATGGCCATAAAAGGATACTGGCCTGAGGATCGAGAAGTTGCCAGGATTTTTTCGCCCTTGTCTGTTTTAAGGGTCAGCTCTGCCTTCTCTACTTTGAGTGGTGCAGGACTCAAATCCATGGGTGAATGGATCAATCCTTGTTCCTGAAGCCGCTTGGTCAATTCTTCTATCTTTGCGGCACCTGCCCCCCATTTGGCACTTGCCTGCAAAAACCAGTTGGCCCCTCCTCCGATAATCGATATCATTGGATCCCCGTTGGAATCTGTTTGAGGCATGGGTTGTGCTGGAATAAAATAATATTTATTTTTCTGTGATATATCGGGATAGAAATCGATCCCTTCATACGTCTGCATATTTTTCATACAGCTTGAATTTGATCATTTAACACCAATTTATTTGTAAAGGGGGATTGACTTTCAGACCAAAGTCCGTTCAGTTCGTCATGTAAACGATACCGGAAGCCCGCTTTAAATATGGACGGTGCAAACCAGCCCCACCTACTTTCAGTACCGTTGGTATGAAGGGCAATAGTTGTTGTATTTGAGAAATCCGGTTCCAGGTATTCCGGGATCAGATCAAGCCCAATCACATGACCTTCCGTAGTATTTAAACTGATAACCACTTCATGAGGACCATATTCCCGAAATTGCGTCAGATCTATTTTCTTATCGGTGATAAGCGAAAGTAGGGTTGATACCTCCTCCTCAGAATCCAGGCTTTTTGCCACGACATGACATTCCAGACCGGTCAAGTTCTCTTCAGGAAAGGCAAGGGTAATAAGGGGTTGATCGATATTCAATGTTATCGGTTCCAGAATTGGGGTATCCTCTCCTTTTCTGAAAAGGAAAAGCAGAAGTGAGGCCAGAGCCAGAATATTCGAAGAACCTGAAATGGACCTGAAGCTAAAGGGATAGTCCTCTTCCTTTATTATGATCTCTGATTGCTCTGTTATTTTCGCAGCGCCCAAGACTTCTTTTGTGCCGGTACTATCTCCAAAAATAGCGTAGGGGGTACATTCAAAGCCGGGCCTTTCTCCGGGAGAAAAATGGAGAACAATTACTTTTTTTTGTTGACCGCTGTCAAACACGACTGTTTCATGGATTGCCTGATTCCTAAAAGGGGGATTGGGCGGAGCACTAATTTTAATACCTATTTGCCGAATGCCAACCGGAACCTCATGGAAAGGATGGTACACTTCTACTCGTAAGAAACCAGTGGGTAGCGGTTCTACCACTGTGGTCCTGAACAGCGCTTCCAATCCTCCGTCCCTCACAAGATCCCGGGCTTCCTTTAAGGCATCAATTGTAAAAAGATGATGTCGATTTGTTATCAGGGGTTCGGAAAGATCCCAGTTAAATTGCCCCTCGGTCCGGGCATCGCTATTCAAGCTAAAAAATATCTCATGGGTAGTGGCAGTCGGAGGTATTAAAGTACAAAAGCGGCTAATGAACCAGTCTGTCAGACTTTCTGCTAGCTGCAGAGCTTCCGGAGTATCATGTTGCCTCAGGCTGACAGGCAGCTCATTTAATGGCTTTTTAAAATAGTTGCATATGGTATCCAGAGAAATTCGCTCATCATTTAGGTCAGCGGTATTTATAAGCGCGGTCGTAAGATCCAGGGGGTTAAATGACAAATTAAGGGGTACCCTGGGAGCAAATCCGGTAACGGTAGTGATGCCAAAACCCTGTAAAAACATTAATCCTTTAGCCAGGGCTTCCTTTACAAGGGCCATATAATCAACTGTGACCTTTGTTATCAGTCTCAGTCTGGACATTGGCATACGATCCAGTGGCATAGGTGCTTCCAATTCGTTGGAGAGTAATTCCCCATCGGAGGCTACCATTCTCAGGCCCAGATATCCGCTGCTAAAATCGGGTGTGTAGGGTCTGGCGCCAGGCCATTCTTCCTGTAACCGGATGATCCAATCCCTATGGATTTCAATAGGATAGAGCTGAAGTTCGAACATTCCATAAGGTTTCGGGTTACTAAAAGGTGTAATACCCCGGACAAGTTCCAGGTAGAAGACCGGGTTCCCGTTTGTATCTGAATGCACGCCAAGTTGTTTGGGTACCACACATACCGCATTGGATTCATAGATATTTTTATATGCTATAAATTCGGGCATTTCAAGGTGATATGTGAAATCTAATAAGGGCATTTCTTCCTTTCTTTTTCTTTGAGTGATTTCTCAATTATTCTATTCTGTAGGCAGCATGTCGGTTGTGATCTCCAGGCTGCCCGATTTGCAGTGCCAGAATCCCTCAACATTTTTCGAACCTGTACTTACGCCGCTGTCATCGGTCTTTTTAATAAGTATGATTTTGTACCAGTACTGGCCGCTGTTCGCAGCACCCATAACATAATCCTTCACAGGGAGCGGCAGGGCAATGTCCTTTTCTACGTCATTGGTTTGCGGATTCGGAAAATCAGCGGAATTAAAAATCAATGAATCAATCAAGGGGCCATTTTCTGAATTTTTGAATTCTACCTTAAGGAGCCGGGTCATAGATTCTGCAGTAATGGCTTCAATGAACAGGCTGACTTTTACTACCGATTCATACGTGGCATTTATGGAGGAATCGACTATAGTATCGAACAATTGAGATTTATCTGGTTCCGACCTCAACCCCTCCCATATAAAACTTAGGTCCGAGGGCTCATATTTCCCCACCACTTCTGCCGGAACCACATCAAATGAAGCTGACGCACCGGCAGGTAATACCAGAGGTAATAGCAGGTTCTTAATTACCAGGGGCACCTGCTTGTCGCCCGATTGAACAAACCCTTTCACCTGATCTACTTTTAGTGTGCTCTCGATGGGATTGACCACCAGGATGGAATCACCCTGCCCAAGTTGCTGATTCACCAGATCAAAGGATGCTGAAGATTCTGTAAGGCTGCCATCCGCAGTATGCTGCTGTGTACCTTCCCAGGTGAGACTCACCACTGCGCTATCAGCTTTTTCAAGCGCGGTATTTGGGATGACAGCAAAATTCGCTGTGGCTCCGGGACCCAGTGTTAATGGTAATTGGAGATTTGCTTTAGACCCGCCAAGTATATTTTCTCCATCATGAACGACAATTAGCACACCTTGCGCTGTTAGGGTGTGGCCGGTGTTATTTTTAATCTCGAGCTGAAAATTGGTTTGCTGAAGTGGCTGTACTGCGAGCATTTTTGCATCTGCCTGGGTCAGGCGAAGTGAAACAGGGACCGGGGCCACAGGAATTCCCGGGACATCAACTTCTACATGACCTGTAAGCATGCTGGACGAGGAGCGGTCCTGGGTTAGATTATTAAATAATTCTTCAAAATCTCCAAGTGAAATGGGCGGCAGGCTGTCTTGCACATTTTCGAGCGTTAACAGGCTGTCAGGTCGGGTTTTAAATCCTGTTGATCCCGGTATCGAAAGCTTATATGACAATCGCTCCCCGGAAAGAACCAGGGGACTGAAGGTGATGTCCTCCTCCTTCACTCCGCTTAAAGTGGTAATGCTGAACAAGGCATCCTTTAGGCGTTCGGTCTGGACATAGGCATCCGCCTGGTAATGGATGGTCGCTCTGATATCATTTAGATGGGTACCAGTAAGTCTCGCAGAGAATTTTGGTTTGAACAAAGGGGCGTCCTCTCTGGCCAATACGTATTCATCAGGCAAGTAAAAGAAATTCACCGAATTCACCTCTTCCTGAAGGTAAACATATTCCGTACCATCCTTGTCCCATTTTATCCTGTACGGCTTAAAGCCTCCTGTTACGGTGTTGCGGGTCCCTGAGTTTCGAAACATATAAGCGTGAAGGTCAGAGGGAAAATGGAAGGCTTCTGTCTGTAGAAATTCCCTGGCAACCACCTTGTACATTTTTTCTCCTGCTTCCGTGGCGACGGCCTCAGGACTGATTTGAAGTTTAACCATGTTTGAAATAAATCTTTTACCGGTCTTTCTGTCCAATAGTGCAATGTGACAGCCTTCGGGTAAAGGCTTGTCTGCCCTCACCGCGAAGGAGAATTTCTGAAGATTTGAATTTGTTGAGAACGCACAGTAACCGTACAATCTATTTCCGTTATTATCCAGAATATCGAGCCAGGTACGGGCCGCATTATTGTTAAGTCCACACGGGGGCAATTCCGGAGAGGCAGTGAAGAGGGCATCCGGGAATATATCCCAGTTTGTTATGGACAGATGTACCCTGTTAAAAAGTAACCCGTTGACTTCGGAACTTTCCTTACCCGTAAAGGCGAGAATAGGGTTGGCACCCCCAACTCCTTCAGAATCATTTTGGGTATATTGAGGAATGGCAACAGAAACCGCGCGGAGAATTTCAAGACGGCAGTGATAGTCATTTTCAGAAATAGCTGTAAAGACCTGATTGAATTCCATGAATGAGGTGATTCTTAAAGCAGCATCATATCCGGTTTCCGTCTTAAGCAGTTCTTCAAAAGGCATACGTTTGTCGATCCCGGTGCCGGGTACCGTGAAGCGAAGCGTAAATCCAGGTGTATGGTCCATGGGTAGGGCTCCATTAACTTGACCAATCAGTTCATCGGGTGCAATGGCCTCGAATGATACCTTCAATAATCCCCCTTCACCTGATACGGCTTCCGTAAGTTCAATCCGGAATTGCTGAGCTCCGGAGATACGGTGTACGCCAACTTTATATCGGGGCACGAAAAACTTGTGTTCCGGCTCTGAATGAAGAGAATATAACAAAAGTTCCGTGCCTTCACTTTCATCCGTAAAAGGTACACCAAGTGCAGATTTTGGAATGCCCTGCCGCCGGTTGACCATCAAGAATTCCGGCCTGAAAGCATCCATCAGATGAAAGGCAAATCTTGGCTTAGGCGTTGCGCTCAATCTGATGATGTCCATATTGGCCATTGTTGATTTGACAGCGGGAGTTCCAGGAGTTTGGGTGCTGACACTTTTTGTTTTGAAGGGTCTTAACATCTATTTTCAGGGGTTTACATTATTATTTATCTCTCAGAAGCCTGGTTGATGAACTTATTATTATCCGGGATTTAATAATCCTTCAAAAGAACTTTTCTTTCGAAATTTTATAATCCCGGTTCAAATATTTTAAGATCTGATTTAGATAGGTCTGTTCCATCCTGGATCGACTCCTATATATTAACTGGTATCTATTGTAAATCAGGGGATATAAATATTCGTGAATGACGACTAAGGGGAGGGGCTGAAGTTGATATTGAAATGAATCAACAATCGTGCATCCTTTGATATGAACTCAATGGAAATACTAGCTACTTTTGATGTAAATCGTTCGTTTTATCCATAGGCCTGACGGTTGAAATTTTAGTTTATCGATTCCCGAAACTTAAAAGTGTTTCGGTTAAAGCGCCATGCTTCGCACCCTGCTCAGTGATACCAATTTTGTCGGCGTCAAAACTTTTCCGGTTAGGAAGCAACATCAGATTTCTTAAACAGATTACCCTGTCCGTCTATGAATAAGGGGGATGAGCGCTGCTCCAGAACCACCAAAATTGAAGTCAGCAAATATAACGGTCGTGTCACCTGAAGAAATCCACCCCGGTTGGTAAAGGATTTAAAATCCACCGGATTACTGCTATCAATGGGAACAAACTCAATATTGGCTATTTTCTGAATTGAATTTTTTTGATCTTCCTCAACCTCAACAAACTCCCCGACTCCGCTCAATTGTAATTCTACCTGGTCTTCATTGAAGAATATATAATACGATGTTATTCTTGCCGGGTACGTGATCTGGGACATAGCACTTTTTCTGATGTACTTACTTTCAATTTATAATTGACAATAGGGCGGTCTGGATTCATTTACCGGAATTCATATTGTCTCAGTTTGCCCGTAAGTTCAAAGCCTTGACTTCTACCTGGAACTTTTTACTCTCATCTTAGGCTGCCGGGCAAATCGTATTGCAATTACTACAAATGTATTTATGTTCAGAGGGGAAGTTTCTGAGTAATATATGTAAGAATCATTTACAGATTCGTAGAATTAATTGCATTGGTAATGTAGGAGATTTATCCTTTTTCCAATCTGAAAATTGTATGAATAGTTCTCAATCTTGTATAAATTACATCTATCTCTGTAAACCCTCATCTATTTTTATACTTCAGGAACAGAGAAACGAACGTATTGATTGACCTTGAGGAGGATAGCCTGTGACACCTTCATTTTTTATAGCTTATTATCTTACACAATAATGATGGTATTTCGGTTAATTATAACATTAATTTACTATATTTAAGGTGCTAACCTCTTAATTCAACCGGCTATGGGAGTGCCAACTATTCCTAAAACGTATACCCACCACCTGCGCCCGGATAAAACTTTTGATATCGATTCAAACCTTACGGGGGGATTTACTGCCACCCACGCCGGTTTGATCGGAACACAGCTTTCCGGGAGTGTGGAAAACAAGCTAAGCGGCAAACTGGAAACGGATAACGTTCTGAAACTAAAAGGAGATCCCAACGAACCTGTAACCACTGACAGCAAAGTTGAGGTTTTGAACCTCCCCAGGTTCACATTGCAGGATATTAAAGACATGATGAAAAATCGGGTGAGAATCCCGAATTATTCCAATGTCTGCTTTAAAATGCTTGGGATTGAAGTATTTAGTATTTGCCTGAGCGGCGAGGGTCAGATTATTACAGAGCCTTATGTTCCGAATGCTGCAGAAAAATGTGAGGAAGACCCATGTTGCGAACCCGACAGGCGTCCCTTCCCTGAACGAAAACCCCCTAAGTCTTAATATGAAAAAGTCTAACATTATTGTTTATGCTTACAAAGGTCGACGATTCAGCATTGGACAAACTTTCCATACGCGATGAGGAAATTATTCTGAACGGCCCCCCCGGCCGCATGGTGGGTAACATTCTGTTACAAAACCCCCTTGATATTCCATTAAAAATTAAGCGCATACCCCTGCAGGATGTCAAAAAGTCCAGGGGAGGAAAGATATCCTCCGAATTAATCTCGCAGCTGAGTTTAAATACCAGATTTGATGCCGGTGAACAACGGTTGGAACCAGTTAATCTTTCATTGCCCTATGATACCCCGCCCGGAAACTATGAAAAGTTCATCCAGGTTGGTGGCAAAGCCCGGAAAGTCAAATTGATTGTTCAGCCCACCATTGAAATTTCTGTTCATCCGGATGAATTTACCTTTCAGGATAGTGCCCCCGGGACCGTGCATACAGCAACCATGACACTCACCAATTTGGGCAACCTTCCTTTTCAAATCCCCGAAATTAAACATGTTGCTGCTCTTGATATGGACTATCTCTGTAGGGCTTTGGGCATTGCATTCCGTGAAAAGGATACGGAAGGCCTTACAGCCACTCTGGACCGGGCGACACAGAATATCAAAGAAAACCTGACCAACTGGGCGGATGCCAGAGTAACGGAAGCCGGGAAAATCCTGGAGCCGGGAAGCAGTATGGTCGTGAATTTAAAAATTACACTCCCAAAAGATGCCGACGCTTACAGTGATTATAGTGGGAACGTAAGGTTTTGGGACAAGGACCTTTCTTTTGTGGTCAAATCTCATACGAATACTGTTAAATCCAGGAAAGATGCAAAATAAGAAAATAGACAGGGGTATACTTAGCGATACCGCCGTAAACAATTTCCAGAAAGTGGCCAATATGTCCGTTGACTTTTACAGGAATATATTCAATACGATGTTAGAGAACAATACCGGTTTCAGCGACACGCTTACACAGCTAAGCCGCAATACACTCAATCCCATGAAAAGCATGTTCAACAGTGGGAATTGTTGTCCTCCCGAACAAACCTGCCCTCCGCACTGTATCGCAACTATGGAAAGACAGGCGATGGCAGGAGAAACGATCATCGTGCCCTTCCTGATAAGAAATTCCTGCGCTTCTGCAAGGACCTACAGGATCGGTGCCAGGGAGCTTGTCGATACGGATAATAAACCGGCTCCGAACCAACCTGAATTGAATAAAGCTTCTGTAACGCTACAGCCAAAGGGCAGCGAACGGGTGCTGATGAAATTGGATCTCGCCAATTTTCAGAACGGATCCTATACGGCAGAAATTGTAGTCCGGGAAAAAGAGATCAATCAGAATATATGTTTCACCCTGATCGTCCGTGATCATCAACCGTCTGTAGCAGAACCGGGAGAGGAAAACCAATACAAACTGAAATGGCAATCCTGGAAATCCCATTATTATTGTGAGCCGCCTCAAAAATTGCGAACCCCCGCAAGAAAGGAATAATTAAATTTTAATACGATTCTGGTATGCAGGCAGAAGAAAAACAGGACCCCAGGGAAGTGGAAGAACTTTTTAAAAATACCATTGAACTGAATAAAAAGTACATCAATCAAAGTTTCAGGTTGATCAATCAGATAAGTCAGCAGGGAACTCTGGATAAGAACATATTTACCTTTAAACCGGAACTGTATAGAAAGGCAGTCAAAACCTTTAGCAGGATGAACCTTGAATATTATAACAAGGTGATGGACCTGGGATTTTCTTTTGCAGACGAATTCCTGTCCAGGAAGGAGCAGGCGGTTCACATGGAGGAACCATCATTTACATTAAACGGAAAGGGATTGCCCGGATCGGATGTTAAACTTCAGTTCGTGCTTGAAAATACACGGAATGAAGAAGTTCATTGTGAATTGAGGAATACCCCGTTTGTCGATGACATGGACCGACATGAAACTCCGGGCATAACTACACAATTCAGTCCACAGGCCTTTCGGCAGGATCCGGGCGGTTCTCATACCATTTCAATATCTCTTACGATCGGGAAGCAGGTACTGCCGGGAATTTATTGTAGCGATGTGAGTGTTATAGGCTTTGAACCCACTTTTTTCGCCATGGTCCTGGAGGTGGGTCAAAAATCTAAAACCACAGGGAATGCCACAACGAAAAAACGATCAGCGAAAAAAGCGTAATTCCGCCAGGGGAGGTCGCGCGGAAGATACGTCATGGACATCTACGGATAGGGTGGTGAATAAGGCCCAGCGCATTATTAGTTCTGCAGTCAATGTTCTGGAGGAGGAAATTGCGGCAGGTATCCTAGCAGCCAAAAGGATTGAGAATAAGTTGATTGATGTGGAAGAGATCCGAAGCAATCCGGACGACCTGATCAATAGGATACGCAGGGATTCTCATGAGGCGCTGGACCTTTATATAGACGCCTTCGCTTCCATAAGTGGTAAACTTAATACTATTATTGAATCTCTGAAAAGCGATCCGGTTGAGAAACCCGCCTCTTCCGGCTCTCGGTCACAGAATAAGAAACCGGATGCCATTGTCCTGGAGCCGGATAAACCTTTAAAGCCAGGAGAATCGTGTTCTTTATCTCTTATACTTTATGAAGACAATGTCGGAGCCTCCGGTAAGGTGAGTCTCCGAAAATCGGACCTGCTGGGTCCTAATAATCAGCTTATCTCGCAAAGGGCCATCACTATTGTACCCAGGACCCTCATGTTAAAAGGGCATGTTGAAAAAGAGATAACCATAACTGTAAAATTACCCGGGAAGTTATTACCCGGAATTTACAATGCGTTATTGACCGATATACACAACCCCCTGATACGAATGATACTTGCCATCCAGGTAACCGAATAATAGCGATGGATGAAATACAAATGAAGCAAATGCTTGCCGGTTATGGAGCAGAGACTCTGAAGGGGATTGGTACTTTTATTCCAAAAAAAGAACCCGGAAAATACCTGTACGACCTCATTGCCGATTATCCCAACAGGGGCGGGAAGGGGTTCAGGCCCGGCTTGTGTATTGCAACCTCCAAAGCTTTTGGCGGCACCTTAAAAGAGGCCAAATTTACAGCAGTTACCCTGGAACTACTTCACAACTCTTTTTTAATACATGATGATGTGGAGGATGACAGCTTTTACAGGCGCAATAAACCAACGATGCACCAGGCCAATAATAAAGCAATCGCCATCAATGTGGGCGATGCCATGAATGCTCTGAGTATGATACCCCTAAACAGGAACAGGGAGATTCTGGGAGATAAGATTGCCCAACAGCTCTTTCTCGAAGTCCAGCATATGGTCCTTGAATGCGCGGAAGGCCAGGCTTTGGAATTGGGTTGGCGCAAGGATAACAACTGTTCCCTCGTCAAAGCGGATTACATGAGAATGATCCTTAAAAAAACATGCTGGTATACCTGTATACATCCCATCCGGATGGGGGCCATCATAGGTAGCAAAGGCCGAACGGACCCGGAAAAGTTCAACAGGCTGGGGTATTTTATGGGAGCCTCATTCCAGATACAGGATGATATCCTCAACCTGGTCGCGGATGTGGAGAAATATGGCAAGGAAATAGGAGGTGACATTCTGGAAGGAAAAAGGACGCTGATGCTTATACATTTACTCTCACATTGCAACTCCTCGGAGCTAAAATTTATTAAGGAGTACCTCATGGTGCCCATTTTGGATCGCAAGGAGTCGGACGCCCGGGAGATATTTTCACTGATGGGGCATTATGGGTCAGTAGCATATGCCAAGGAAACCAGTAAATATCTGGCAGGTGCAGCCTTGAAAGAGTTTTATACCCATTTTTCACATTTACCGGATTCTGAGGATAAAGCATTCCTGGAATCGATCATTCTCTATATGATCAACAGAAACTATTAGGGACAGAAATGGTCATATTAAAACAGAAAATTAATTTTGACTGCGACGTTCTTATCGTAGGAGGTGGCCCGGCGGGAAGTGCGTTGGCCTATCACCTGGCGAAGGAGGGGATACAGGTGATTGTGGCCGAGGCTGAAAAATTCCCGCGTGACAAGGTATGCGGGGATGGGGTGAGCCCAATAGCCCTTGCCGAACTCCACGCAATGGGCATTACCAGCACACAGACCTTTAAAAGGGCGAATGAGATAGATGAGGTTGGACTATTCATCGAGAGTGATAAAGCGATCATCAAGCTTGCCAAGCCGGAAGAACTCCCCTTTCATGCCCGGATCATCCCGCGGAAAGAATTGGATAACCTGATATATGAAGCAGCAAGACAAGCCGGTGCCATATTTTATGAGCAATGCCGTGTATCTCGATATGAAAATACCCTGGACAAGGTGGTAACTACCTATCGCAATGGCCGTGGGGAAGGAAGGATCGTATCAAAGGTCATCGTGGGCGCTGACGGTAGCAGGTCTTTGGTTGCCCGCCAGCTAAAGGGTTCCAAGACCAATGCGGCTTTTCAGTTATTGGGTCTGCGGGCCTATTATGAGGGAATAAACGGGCCGAAGAACAGGGTGGACGTCTATTTCAGCGAGGAGAACTTCCCGGGCATCTATTGGTTGTTTCCAAAAGGGGAGGCGGGTGCCAATGTAGGTATGGCGATGATTTATCAAACCTATCCTCAGAGACCCGGGCAGGCCAAGCAACTTTTTGAAAACCACCTGAGCAACAACCCGGATCTCCGTCGGCGTATTGGAAATGGCTTTTCTAACAGCAAGATCGAAGGCTGGCCGATTACCTTTTACGATGCCAAGAGTCCGGTTATTGCAGAGCGCCTGATGTTGGTAGGCGAGGCAGCCGGATTAATCAACCCTCTTAGTGGAGATGGAATACAGTACTCCTTGCTAAGTGCGAGGTGGGCGGCTGATTGCCTGAAACAGTGTTTTGCCAAGACCAATTTTTCAAGAGATTCCCTCAGCTTATATGAACAAAAATTGGAGGCAGAATTATCCCATGATTTTGCCATGTCTAATTTGATGGTACACTTTGCAAGGAATAAGACGCTGACGCCGGTTTGGATGAGACTGCTCGGGGTACTTATTTCCAGGGCCAAAGCCGATCAGGGTTTTGCAGAGATTGTGGCAGGGATATTTGAAGGCACGTATCCCTCCTATAAAGCAGTGAGCCCCGATTTTATCATTAAGGTATTGCTGCAGGCGGGAATAGACCTGAAGGACTATTTAGGCCGTACAGGGGGAGATACAACTCAATTAAGGCAGGATATCAATCACCTTTTTCGGACAATCATCAAAACGGCAGGGGAAATCAAAGACGACAGGAAGGTACATTCAGAATGGCTGATGGGGGTTGCGGGCAGGACGCTTACAGTTTCCAAACAAACTGTGGCCAGGGTATTTTCCAGGACATAGTGCTTTACGGAAAAAAGGTTATTATTCTTTAATGGTCTGTTATACAATATCCTTTTCATTCTACACTAACGCATTCTTGTCAACCCTGACCAGAACCTATAAATAATGGAAACCCAACCTCATCTAAGCTGAATTCCCCAGAATTTTTTAGTCTATTCAGACTGTTATTTACAAACGATCGCTCGTATAGTAGAAGGCAGTAATCTAGTAACGACTTCCCAGAGAATAATAGTGGCCGGTCTGCAGCATTTTGTCTACAACTATTTGCGATACCCCTCCACCCAATAAAGTTGCTCAAGCTGAGTTCCTCAAGAATCAATGTACAAGTTTTATTTCCTGGAATCAACTTAGGAGTAATAATATACTTACATATTTATCGTTCAAGACCTTGCTATAGTATAAGAATAATACTATTAAATAGATAAAAATAATCTCTTTTTTATCTATTCAATTTCTAAAACCCTGGAAACCAAAATATGACCATCAAATTTTTCCTTCTCTCTGAGGACTAATCAAAACAATCCATGATAACCACCAACCAAACCATTCTGTTAAGAGCAAAGAATCCCATGAATTATCCGGCAATTCATCATCCTGCAATCGGTATAGCCAATAAGTCGTTCCGACTCTTTTTTTCAATTCATAATATCATTTTCGCGCTATTTTTTCTTAGTAGTCTTTCCGAAGCATCAGCGCAGGCGAATCTGGAGGCAGTGACCTTTGGTTCCGGGGAGTTCATAGCCATTGCTTCGAATGGTGAAGTTGTTACTTCTGCTGACGGGATTAACTGGGAAACTGTACCCGCACCGAGTGGCAACTGGCAGGATATAGTTTATGGGAATAACCTTTTTGTAGTAGTCGGACCCAATTCGGCCATGACCTCCCCCGACGGCGAAAACTGGACTTCTGCAACCGTACCTTCAGGAGGATGGTCTGCCGTGGTTTACAACAATAGTCTCTATGTGGCATCGGCAGAGTATGGATCGAACTACGTGATGACCTCTCCGGACGGGATCAGCTGGACACAAAGGACTCCTGCCTATACCTGGCCTCATAATGATCTTGCCTTTGGCCAAATTTCAGGAGTGGATCGTTTTGTGGCGGTATGTCAGTTGGGGCGAGGGTGGATCGCCTCAAACCCTACCGGCACCTGGTCCCAAATCAATCCCGGTGCTATTGTTGACATCAGGGCCGTCACTTTTGGGAACGGAAAATTTGTCTGGCTGCAATGGGGGGGCAGTGGAACTGTTTATGCCGGAGTGTCTACAAACGGCATTAATTTTTCGGCATCCCCCTCCGGAGTTCTGAATAATTGGAATTCACTGGTGTATGGAAATAATACCTATGTAGCTGTCGCTTCGGGCGGAAGTAATGCCAGGGCGGCCTATTCGTCGGACGGAGCTTCCTGGAGCTATGGAAATGGCATGGAGGCTAATTCATGGCAAAGCGTTGCTTTCGGGAATAATAGGTTCGTCGCGGTGTCAAATTCCGGGACCAACAGAATTATGTATTCTACCGACGGGATTAACTGGCAACATGATGTGGTCTTTGCGGTGGTCAATACAGATCCCGCAATTTCGACAATAGATGATTTCACGACCTGTCCGGATTCCACAACAACAGCAATTACGATCACCATTTCTGATGCGGAAACAACTTCCGGTAATCTTCTGCTCAGTGCGGAATCGGATAATGAGACACTTTTGCCAAATGCGAATATTGAGCTCTCAGGCAATACAGCTGAACGAACCATGGTTTTACGGCCCGTAACCGGTCAAACCGGTGTGGTTAACATACAACTGACTGTGACCGATGAAGCCGGAGCAACAGCCGAAAGCGCCTTCACTGTCAGGGTAGAGGATCTTACAGCTCCTATGGTGTTTACAAATGATATCACCGTGCCATTGGATGAGAATGGACAGGCGGTGATCACTCCAGAAATGATAGATAACGGATCCACCGACAATTGCGGGATCGCCAGCATGTCGCTGGATACCACAAGCTTTGATTGCGATGAAGTTGGAAACTTTTTGCATACCCCCCAGACCATGGTTGAGCAACTCGACTTCGGATTTGGCGGCGGTAGCAATTCGCACTGGCAATCCTTTACCGCTGTTGGGGATACCTACCTGACATCTATAGAAGTGAATCACAGTTTTCCCAATACCATCCAGAATACAGAGGTCTTCCTGGAACTATTCGAAGGTGAGGGTACGGGAGGCAGCCTGCTGGCTGCTGCCCAGAACACCCAGGAGGGTGTAGGCGGCAGTCAGGCGTTGAGGGGCTACAACTTTGATAACATTCTCCTGAATGACGGGCAAACCTATACCTGGCGTATCTATTTCACAACGGCCCAGGATGTGGGCTGGATCAGTTTCTCCGGTAACAACCCATATGTCGGAGGCCGTGGAGAATACTGCTGCGGCAGCCTGACGGACGACTTTGTCTTCCGCGTACGTTCGGCGATGGAGGGACCTCCGGAGGTAACCCTTACGGTAACTGACATGCATGGGAATACGGCCAGCGCCAGTGCGAAAGTTACGGTGGAAGACCAGACTGCCCCCATGGCGCAGACGAAGGATATCACCATAGAATTGGATGAATATGGACAGGCCGTGATCACTCCGGAAATGGTGGATGAAGGATCCACTGACAATTGTGGGATCGATAGCCTTTCCCTGGACATCAGTAATTTTGATTGTACTTCCGCACCCCAAACCCTGGTGACGCTAACCGTTACGGATAGTTATGGTAATTCTGCCGTCTCGAGCGCCATGATAACCGTTGAGGACCAGATTTCTCCCGTGGTTCTTACGAAGGTTATTACCGTGCAATTGGATGAGAACGGACAGGCCGTGATCACCCCGGAAATGGTGGATGACGGATCCACTGACAATTGCGGGATCGAAAGCCTATCTCTGGATATCAGTAACTTTGATTGTACGTCGGCACCCCAAACCCTGGTGATGCTGAACGTTACAGATAGTTCTGGCAATTCTGCCTCCTCGGGTGCGATGATAACCATAGAGGACCGGACCGCTCCCGTAGTTCTTACGAAGGATATCACCGTGCAATTGAATGAGAACGGACAGGCCGTGATCACACCTGAAATGGTGGATGATGGCACATCTGATAATTGCAGTTTACAGAGTCTTACTTTGGATATCAATGAATTCTCATGTTCCGATATCGGGATCAGGACAGTGACCCTGACGGTTGAAGATGCCAGTGGGAATTCCTCCATGCGGGTGGCCATGGTTACGGTGGAAGACCCGAATACCGACTACGACAACGATGCTATCAGTGATGTTTGCGATCCGGATGATGACAACGATGGGACACCGGATACGGAGGATGAATTTCCTTTTGATCCCACCAAAAGCAGTGATGTCGATGACAACGGAACAGATGACCCTGGGACCGACCCTGGGACTGACCCGGAGAGTGAAACCCCGGAGCAGGCAATTGCTGCCATAGTTCCTGCCGAGGCTTTTACACCCAACGGAGATGGCAACAATGATACCTGGATGATTCCGGATATCAGTAAATATCCAAACAACATGGTACATGTGTATAACCGCTGGGGACATGAGGTCTTTTCGGTTAAGAGCTATCAAAATGACTGGGATGGATTTTACAAGAATAAAAACGAAAAATTGTCCCCCGGATCCTATTTATATATTATCAACCTTGGAAACGGCAGTGCGCCGGTACAGGGCTGGCTTTTCATCAAATATTAAAAAAGTAAACCATACCATTAGAAATGAAAATCAACCATATCATTACTATAAAGCTGACCGTGACAGCCTTGCTGCTGACAGGTTCCCTTTTCGCCCAACAGGATCCTGCCTATACATTTTACCGGTACAACATGAATCTCTACAACCCCGCGTTTGCCGGAAGTTCTGACAGAGGCGAATTTGTTCTTGGACTAAGAAGCCAATGGGCTGGCGTGGAGGGAGCGCCTGAAAGTCAAAGCGCCATCTTCAGCATGCCGTTGGGAGCAAACCTTGGGCTGGGCGCATCTGTTCTAAATGACAGGACATTCATTGAACGCCAGACCTGGATGGCTGTAGACGTTTCTTATCGCCTCGACATTGGACCAAATAATGCCCTTTACTTTGGGATCAAAGGCAGTGCCAACTCCTATGACGCGAATACTTCCGGACTATTGACCTATGGTATGGGCCAGGATCCTACCCTGATGGATTTCGAAAGCCGATTCACCCCCAACGTGGGTGCCGGTGCCTACCTGAAGGGGGAGCGTTCCTTCCTGTCACTTTCCGTTCCGAAAATACTGACCCCCGAACGCCTGCAGCAACAAAACGGCAATGCGTACCTTGATGATGACCGCATACATGCTTATTTGAGCGGGGGCTATGAATTCCCATTGGGAAGTACGCTCAACCTGAAATCGATGGGGATGCTGCGCTATGCAGATGCTTCCCCCTTATCGGTGGAGTTAACCGGAATCCTTGACTTTGGCCAACGTTTTGAGTTGGGAGCCTCTTACAGAATCAGTGAGAGTGTGGGCGGGTTGTTTCTGTTTAACATTAGCAGCGGTTTTAACTTGGGATACGCCTATGAGAGTTCGTTGGAGAACCCAATAAACGGGATGAATAACGGGACACATGAATTGTTTATGAGAATGTCCTTATAATATACCTTACAACAAAAAGACTTCTATCCGGACATAGTTAAGACCCTCTGGGTCAGGCTTCTAAATACAAAAAATCTGCTCAAGGAGACTTGACAGATTTTTAAATTTTAATCAGAAGCACAGCTGCCTTTCATCGTGCAGCATACCTGAGCTTAGGGATTACCAAGCTTCGGTAGGCAAACCCGGAGACGGCCGAGGATTTAGAAAATGTTCTGTGGACATTTTTAGCGAAGGAGCGGGCTGGCGCGGTGATATTCGAATCCTGGTGGCGGAACGAGAAAAGGATACAAGTCCACAGCCATCCGGATGATCTTCTTAAAATTATTGACATACTTCAAGGCCGGATAGTAAATCTGGTTTAATCGTTTTTCAGGACTAAAGGTAAATTTTGCGATTCACAGACTATATCAAATGCCTATTCCTGAAAGCAACCCCCGATCCGGATTTCAGATACTTCTCAATCGGTAAGCGCTATATTTATCCTGAAACTCAATTCTGACAATAAGTTCCACCGGCAAACGCCATTTGGTAAATCGAATAGCACCTTTGTGGTGCATTCCCTTTTTTGAAATTCATCGTACAACCCGTATAGTATTCCCATGTTCTGCATTTTAGAATATAAACAGTGTAAACTGCCATGGACTTGTTTGTAACCAGGTAAATTAAGCTGTGTTACTGAAATTATAATACAGTTGATCCATGGTTTTTTACCGGATTTAAAGCTATGGAATGGGAGGACCAGATAGGATGGGTAATAGGATAGAATTTTTTTCTCCTTCGCTGTAAAAACTCACAGCTTCTGAGAACATTGTCACCTGCGCTAAAGCTACGCCGGACAAAGTCCACCGCTTTGTGCTACCGAAGCTTTAGCGTAGGTGCAAAGCGCCCTCCGAAATTTAGGTTATTGAAAAGAAAAGTATTGTATAAAATAAAAGCCCTCCTTCGCTTCCGCTACGGGCAAGCTATGGAGGGCGAAGGTGGAGCCGGAGACGGCCGAGCGTTTAGAAAATGTCCTGTGGACATTTTTAGCGAAGGAGCGGGCTGGCGCGCCGGCGTTCGAATCCCGCCGGAGGCGGAACGAGAAAAGCCACCGTCAGGTGGCTTTTGGAGTGGAGCCGGAGGGAGTAGAACTAATAGCCCAAAAGCCTTGTGAGGTGGACTTTTGAGAGGTTGCCGAATTAATGCTCACCGGATAGGTGACTTGTGTATCAATATTTGGTTTGCGAGGCTCATTTTAGCTCAAATTAGACCAGATGAAATTGGTGTTCATAAAATTAAGGTGTTCATGTTACATGAA
>JBGTMS010000181.1:0-31406 GCA_041743425.1 Zeaxanthinibacter sp.
GGTGTCCCGAAATGAACGCGGCGGGGTGGCTGGAAAAGGTGGTTGAAGTCCGTATTGAAATTTACGGTTCCCTGTCACTTACCGGTAAAGGCCATGCCACAGATCTGGCACTTATTTTAGGCCTTACCGGGGCAGATCCCGAAAGGATACCTACAGTACAAATTCCAGAAATAGTCGGTCTTATTAAAAGTGAAAAGCTACTTAAACTGAGTGGAGAAAGGGAGATCGTATTCGATCCTGCAACGGCACTAGTCTTCAAACGGGAGTTTCTCCCTTTCCACGCCAACGGACTTACCTTCTTCGGAACACTTGAAAATGGTAGTGTGAAATCTGCCACTTACTATTCCATAGGGGGTGGTTTTGTAGTTCGTGAGGAAAGGACCAATGCCAGGAAGAAACAGCAGGCTTTTCTGACTTTCCCATTTCCCATAGAAAAAGGTACTGAGTTGCTGGAATACTGTAAGCAGCAGGGAAAGGCCATTTCGGATATTGTCCTCGAGAATGAACGATCTCTGAGATCGGATGATGAAATTGACCACCAGATCATGCGCATCTGGCAAACCATGCTTGAATGTATGTATCTGGGCTGTCATACAGAGGGAAATCTGCCAGGTGGCCTGAATGTCAGAAGGCGGGCGTATGATATGCATATAAAATTGAGAGGAGATCTGCCTTATAATGATGCACAGGAATGGCTCGAGGCCATTCGAAACACCGAGGTTAAGTTCCGGGAGATTTTAAAATGGGTAAGTTGTTTCGCTTTGAGTGTCAACGAGGTAAATGCATCGCTCGGCCGTGTAGTAACGGCCCCGACCAACGGAAGTGCCGGTGTAATTCCTGCGGTCCTTATGTACTACCTGGTCATTGAAAATCATCAGGCCACAATGGCACATGTCAAAAAATTTTTACTGGTTGCTGGGGAAGTTGGTAGCATCTTTAAAAAAGGTGCCACAATATCTGCTGCCATGGGTGGATGTCAGGCAGAGATTGGTGTTTCTTCAGCCATGGCTGCGGCAGCACTCACCGAACTTCTGGGAGGTAGCCCGGAACAGGTATTGATAGCTGCCGAAATTGCAATGGAACATCATCTCGGACTCACTTGCGATCCCATAGGGGGTCTGGTGCAAATCCCCTGTATCGAACGCAATTGCATGGGCGCGATCAAAGCGATCAATGCAGCTGAGCTGGCGCTCGAAACAGATCCAAAGAATATCAAAGTACCGCTGGATAAAGTGGTCGAAACCATGTGGGAGACCGCGAAGGATATGAACTCAAAATACAAGGAAACATCTGAAGGCGGTCTTGCCCTCGGGGTGCATATGAGTGATTGCTAACCTGCCCTTACCGGCGCGGGTACCATCAGCCTTCTTCCGGAAGTTGGCTTAGTGCCTTCAACCTATGCCAGACTATTTGTTCATTTAATTCGTTCGAAATTACAGCTCGGAAAAAGCCAATATTAGAAAAATATTTGTATCAGCCAGATAAACAACATCAGAATCAGAACAGCAAAACTGAAGCCGAAATAACGTATCGCCTTCTGAACGTTTTTAAATTTGACATCAATAATCTTGCTTTCCGCATGTATCTGATGTGCCAGTTGCTTCACAAGTAACCCTGTATCTCCACAGACGTCCATCAGGCTTTTGGTGTATTCTTCGATACTGCCATAGGCTCCGGCCGCGTTACGAAAGAAAAAAACATTCCTTTCATATTTCATTTCCATTTGTGGATTGAAACATTTGAAGGAGCAAAAAATAGAAATAAAAACCAGGATCATCCAGATCACAGCAAGGACAATAAAAACCGGTCTGCCTGTCAGAACCAACTCCAACTGCTCAAGACGGTCAACAATAATCCCGAGCACAAGACCGTGAAAAGAAAATATCACGCCCGCTTTTAATTCCGAGGCCCGTATCAATTTTTCAAGCCGTTCCAGCTGTTCCCAGTAATTTGTCGGATCCTGTGTCATCTGTTTGTCCTAGCAATTTCTCTCTGATAACTTTTTCAAATCGATCTCAATTTAAGAATATTCTTTACGAATATAACCTGTTCAATAATTTTTCTGCACTACCGAACCAATCCCTCTCCCATACCATGTCGGTCGTTCTTTTACCGCGAAGCAGGAAAAATTTCAGACCCAGTCATATTGACGTGGACAGACTTTGATAAAGTTCCTGCTTAGGCCTTTATTTAATAAGTTTTTATGATTCGAATTCAGTACCTTTTCACCCGGCATGTAAGCGGTTACTTCCGCAGTTAGCCTCAACATTCAGAGTATGATGAGAAAACAAGTTTGGAGTTGCAGTTCTGTGTTACTGATGGGATATTTATTATTCAGCCAGACCGGAGCAGCCGAAAAGCCAAAATTAATTGTTGGGATCATAGTAGATCAGATGCGATATGACCAGCTTTATAAATATCAGGGTAAATTCGGCAATGGCGGCTTCAAACGTCTGCTGCGGGAGGGCTTTAGCTATGAAAACACCAATTACCAGTATATTCCGACCCTGACGGCCCCTGGCCACGCTTCCATTTATACAGGTTCTTTCCCCTCCTATCATGGGATCATAGGGAATAATTGGTACGATCGAAAAGTTCAGAACATGCGTGAAAATGTAGCTGATTCCTCCGTGACCCTTGTCGGATTGCCGGAAGTAGGTATTTCCGGCGCCTCACCAGGAAATCTGCTTACAACAACTATAACGGATGAATTGCGCGCAGCATCCAATTTCAGATCCAAGGTTATCAGTATGTCACTCAAAGATCGTGGTGCCATCCTGCCGGGAGGTCACACAGCCAACGCGGCATATTGGTTTGATTGGGAATCCAGCCCCGGATACTTCGTTTCAAGTACTTACTATATGGAGCAACTGCCAACATGGGTTCAAAGTTTTAACAAGCTTGAAAAGTCAGACGCCTACCTGAATACCACCTGGAATACACTCCTGCCAGTGTCGGAATACATTGAAAGCGCCCCCGATGATAATCTTTATGAACCCTCCATAGGAGGTAAATCAAAGCCTGTTTTTCCTTATGAATTTAAGACGCTCAGGGAAAAATATAAATCCCGAAATGCAGAATATCAATTGATGCTCATTTCGCCTGATGGGAACACAATTCTTACGGATTTCGCCATGGAGGCGGTAAAAAACGAAAAGCTGGGGGAGGATGATATTACCGATGTATTGGCGATGAGTTTTTCGGTTACTGATGCCGTCGGACACACTTTCGGACCCCAATCTGTCGAACTACAGGACGTATATCTCCGCCTCGACAAAAACATAGAGACCCTCCTGAATTTTCTCGATCAGCGGGTAGGAAAAGGAGCGTATCTTGTATTTCTAACAGCAGATCACGGGGTTCTGCCAGTTGTTTCCTACTCGCAGCATCAAAAAATACCATCGGGAGTGGCAAGGATCACAACCTATACCGATCAGCTGAGCAATTATCTGAATGGGCAGTTCGGAAATCAGCCATGGATCAGTCATTTTCAGGAAGACCAGATCTACCTCAATCACAAACTGATCTCAGAGAAGAAACTGCACTTGAAGGAATTTCAGGAAAAGGTTGCAGGATTTATGATGGCACAGGATGGGGTCCATGGAGCGTTAACCGCTTACCAGCTTCAGACACAAGACTTTTCACGGGGCAGCAGCAGCATGTTACAGAACGGTTTTCTTCCGGCGAGATCGGGTGATATCCTTCTGACCTACCATCCCGGTGTAGTTATCAATGCCAATTCAGAGATCGAAACAACCGCAGTAAAGGGAACCACCCATGGTTCCGGATACTCCTATGATACCCATGTTCCATTATTGTTTTTCGGATGGGCCATTCCCCACGGCACTTCGGCGAGACCAGTGGCTCCAACAGATATTAGTCCAAGCCTGGCCATGCTCTTAAAAATTAATTTTCCCAGTGGAAATGTGGGAATACCTTTGACCGAAATACTCAGATAGTGTGATTCTGACCAACAGCTTACTTTTGTCAATTATCTGAACCTCGCTTTATCGAGAATTTCCCTTTTAAAGGAAGCATCACTCTGTAAAATATCAAAAAAACCTTCTATATACTTCCTGGTTTTAGAAAATTCCTTAGCATCGTCAAAACTGCCCGAGAGACCATCCACTACGGCTAGGAGAATTTCCTTGTTTTCAAGAAATTCCTTACGTACTTGCTGCATCAAAGCAGTTTCTCTCCGAAAACCACGGAAAAGCCGCTGTTTGACATCCGTTATATCCACGGGTTCATTGGGTATTTCTGAGACAACAGCGTAACTGGCATCCACCAGCCCGGACATGTCAAAGTCGTAAGGCAGCGGTATTGTCGCTTTGTCAACAAAGATTAAAGTCTGGTTGTGCTGATAGGCAGTGGAATAGTCGGTATTCCCTATCATATACTGAAACATGTCGTTCTGAATGGAGGTGAGGGCGTTTTGTTGCAAAGGGTGTACGCTTCGACTGATCAGCTGGCCATTAAACCGGCGTGCCACATTTTTGTCATCCTCCAACAGGATGCCTTTGAACCAGTGATCAATACTCTTATTGGGACGTTGCTCGGCAAATTCGATGTGTACCAGGCGGGATTTGAAATGGTATGGAGAAATCTTCTCATAAAGCTTGTAGGCGAGAAATTCCTTCAAAATATCATCATTGCTCCGTTTTAATATCAGGCATGGCAGAACAAGTTTAAGTCTCTTATTGCCTTCAAAGAGGGTCTCCTTCACATGCTCTTTCTGCAATTTTATCTTGATGGGGGGGTTGTAACAGTGTTCCTTTCTGAAATTTCCGCGTGTGCGGATCCCAATGCCAAATGAAACCCAGGAGGAATCCTGCAGGTAAGAAAGCTGGGTATCTATATAAGTACTGTCCTTGGTGCCTTTGCGGATATCCCTGATGGAATAATTCAATTTTATCGGCAGCGCTTCACTGCTCTGAAAAAGGACTGTCATCCGGCCGGATTCGGCCACAGCATTCAACGATTGAGAAAAGGTGGGATTACCAAGGATAAGGATGAAAACGAAGACGAGAAATTGGACTTGCTTTTTCATGTTATTTGGTATAGCTTTATCAAATATAGAATAATAATCAACTTGCTTTGAATCAATACCTTTCAATCATAAATTACAGGACATTGATCGTCCTGGTGATTTCTTTTGGGACGATATATCTGAACTATAAATATAACATCAGTTACAATGTAGATCTCACCCTCCTGAGCATTGCAATTATTTTTCCGCTGGTTTTCTCCATCCGGGGATCATTTCGACGAAGGGAAAAGGCGCTGGAACATTTAAGCCAGTTCCGGAGTTCTCTAAAGACAGTGCATTATTTTCTGATGACCAATAAATTGATGCCAGATGATAATAAGAAGGAAATTTCAGATATCCTCAGCGCCATCAGCGATAAATTTATGCATCACCTGCAGAACAAAGGACAAGGTACTGAAGAAATAGACGAGATTATCAATAGTGTTTTGAGTTTTGTGGTGGACAAAGAAGAACTCATTGCCAGATCCTTAAAGGAGAAGGTGTTTAAATATATGAACTACCTGCATGAATCTGTGGAAAATCTGCACGCGATTCATGTACACAGAACCCCGATAAGTCTGAAAGCGTATTGTATGATCTTTATATATATCTTTCCTCTTATATATACCCCTACAATCATCTATAATCTGGGCCCAGAAGCGCCCGGCTGGGTGGCTACTTTTGTTGTTATTATTACTGAATTTATCCTGATCTCACTCTTTAATATTCAGAATCAACTGGAGTTTCCATTTGACAACATAGGAATGGACGACATAAAACTCGATAACTTCAGGATCAACAGGTAGAACGACCCAAGCGGAGAGACCATGCGGATTGGCTGTCAGTACCGCTGCTTATTCCCGGTTTCAGTGGAGCAGGCAATTTTAAATTCACAGATTTCCAGGATAACTTCCCGAAGGTATCAGAACCAATAATACCTGGGGCCGATCTATCGCTCCCAGTGACACTGCCCTCCCGAATTATGACCGTTCCCTGCCTGCGGGTAACAGAGCGGAATCCCTTCCCGGGATCGAAAATCAAGAGCTGCAGACTTAAAATATTACCTTGGCAGAGGTTCGTATTGTCAACCTTTATTCTGTATATTTAACAACTTCAACAATTCTTTTTATTCTTATGAAAGCATCAAAAAACAGAAAATCAGTAACTTCAAGAAGGTCCTTTATCAAAAAAGGTGTCATGGCATCCTCCATATTTATTGTTCCCAGACACGTCCTTGGTGGAGTGGGCTTTGTAGCACCAAGTGATAAGCTGAACCTTGCGGCTATTGGCGCGGGTGGCAAAGGCACCAGTGATATTTTCAATGCCTCCGTCGGTGGCCGGGAAAATGTGGTAGCCCTCTGTGATGTCGATTTTTCCGGATCAGCAAAGAAATCTGTCGAGAACTTTCCAAAGGCAAAATTATACAAAGACTTCAGGGAACTGCTTGATAAGGAAAAGGGTATTGATGCTGTGACCATTTCCACTCCGGATCATGTACACGGGCCGGCGGCTTCTTATGCCATGCAACGTGGCAAACACGTGTACGTTCAGAAGCCAATGACTCATAATATCAAAGAGGCGCGGATGCTCACTGAGATGGCGCGCAGCAATAAAATTGTCAGCCAGATGGGCAATCAGGGTGGATCGAATGTCCTCCTCAATATGGTACAGAAATGGATTGATTCCGGGGCTCTGGGCTCCATTTCCAGGGTACAGGTCTGGACCAATCGCCCTGTGTGGCCACAGGGCTATGCGATGCCAGAACCGGATCCGGCTCAAAAACCACAAGATCTGCAATGGGATCTCTGGTTGGGTCCTGCCCCGGCAAAGCCTTATATTCCGAATTTACATCCCTTCAACTGGCGCGGATGGTGGGATTATGGAACCGGCGCCTTAGGTGATGTCGGGTGTCACCTGATAGATATCCCGTTCCGAACCCTGGGGTTAAAATATCCTACCGATGCGGAATGTAGTGTCGGAAGTGTGTTCACACAGATGTGGAATGCGGATTATCACCCTGAAGGATGCCCGCCATCTTCTTTCATTACCCTGCACTTTGACGCAACCGAAAAAAGTAAATCTCCCATTGAGATGACATGGAGTGATGGCGGCATACGCCCCTCACATCCCGCCATCATTCCTGCGGAAAACGATATCGGGGGTGCTAATAGCAGTAATGGCGTACTCATCATTGGTGAAAAAGGGCTTATCTCAACTAATATTAACGATAGCTCACCCCTGATGCCAAAACTCTATCTGAATGATGGTACTACTGAATTCGGACCTGAAACAGAACCCGATGATGAGCCTGAATACGGTCACCAGCGAAAATGGGTGGATGCATGTAAGGCAGGATTCAACAGCCCGGAACACAAGCAGCTCACTTCCTCTTTTGATTATGCCGGGCCCATGACTGAAACCGTACTAATGGGAAATCTTGCGATCCGGAGTTACATGTTACAAAAGGAAAATAGTGAAGGTCAAATGGAATTTTTTGGTCGGAGGAAATTATTATGGGACGGCGAAAACATGCGCATCACCAACCTCGAAGAAGCAAATCAGTTTGTGACAAGGACTTACAGGCAGGGTTGGGAAATGTAAGCCGTCCCAACTTACGTCCGGAGTTATAGCCTGACTGGTAGAATTCTGTGAGATAAATCGTTGACTTCGGGCCAATATAACGGCGGCGAAATACTATGAACGTCTCCTTCGTTTATGGACAGTCTTCCAGCCTTCTGGTATCGATGAGGTAGATGATTTTCCATTCGGCCCCGTCATTAAATAACTGAAAGGAATTTACCCCGCAATGGCTAAAGGTTTCATTATGCCAGAACTCATAGGGCGTCCATGCATTTGCCATGGGACCGTCCAGAAGAACCGAATATTTTTTCAGCTCTTCCCTGAAGACCACGGAATCAGCAATACTTGAGATACTGGTCAAAAATTCTGAGAAATCTTCGGTTTTAACGTACATCCCCCCTTGCTGATCCCTCGCTATCGTTTGAAGAATAATATCTTCACTCACAGCCTTTTTTAACTGGTTGGAATCGCGCTCATGAAACCCCTTAAAAAAAGCATCGATGACAGCGCGAACCGCCTGCTCGTCGTCCGGTTGCGCTTGCACTGGAACCAACCATAGGAACAGAAGAAATATCAATGAGTACTTCATATGTGTTTTTTTATAAAAATACGCAAATCGAAACTTGGACCGCTTTAGAATCTCATTATTCACTTATAGAATGATCACGGGACGGTCCTGGGCACACAATTGAGGTCTCACCTACCTGTTTCACCAAAACTCCTTACATTTAGCCGATTAAATACACCGCCAATGTCAGTTGCAAAAAAAGAGTATAAAAGGATTACAGTCAGGTCGCTGGTTGAAATGAAGGAAAGGGGTGAAAAAATCTCCATGCTTACTGCATACGACTATTCAATGGCAAAAATAGTGGATGCTGCAAGCGTTGATGTGATTCTTGTGGGGGATTCAGCCAGTAATGTGATGGCCGGCCATGAAACTACCCTGCCCATTACGCTTGATCAGATGATCTACCACGCCTCCTCGGTCATACGGGCAATCAGCAGGGCACTTGTTGTGGTAGATATCCCCTTTGGCAGTTATCAGAGTGACCCTAAGGAGGCATTACGTTCTGCTATCAGGATTATGAAGGAAAGCGGGGCCCATGCTGTTAAAATGGAAGGTGGTGCAGAAATAAAGGACTCGTTAAAACGAATTCTCAATGCGGGAATTCCTGTGATGGGCCATCTGGGACTTACGCCACAGTCAATTTATAAATTCGGAACTTATGCTGTCAGGGCCAAAGAAAAAAACGAAGCCGACAAGCTGATGGAAGACGCCCAACTTCTGGATAAACTGGGTTGTTTTGCAGTAGTTCTGGAAAAGATCCCGGCCACACTTACCCGCAGTGTTTCTGAGAGTATCACCATTCCCACCATTGGAATTGGAGCAGGAAAGTATGCCGATGGTCAGGTTCTGGTCATTCATGATCTCCTCGGAATGACCCATGAATTTCATCCGAGATTTTTGCGGAGGTACATGCAATTATATGATGAAATGGGACAAGCGATTTCGCAGTACGTTAAAGACGTAAAAAGCCGGGATTTTCCAAATGATGAGGAGCAATATTAATACAGGTTGGCCGGCGTTACGCCCCAATGAATAAAATACCTTCATAAGTAGCCATGGCTATCTGCCATCAGCCTGCTGAAAGACAGGAATCCCAAAACTCGCAGCAAGGCTCCTGAGAAATGATGTACCCGCCACTCCTCTGGATTTATGTGCTTATGCAGGCTTCCGAAACCAATACTTAGAACTTCATGCCCATAAAAATTCGTTCCGATCAATATAATTTACAGGTACTTTATGAGGATAATCATCTAATTGCTGTCAACAAAAGAGCGGGTGATATTGTACAGGGCGATAAAACCGGAGATCAACCGCTAAGTGAGGTGGTAAAAGAATATATCAAAATCAAATACAAAAAACCAGGGGAGGTATTTCTTGGGGTGACGCATCGGCTGGACAGGCCCACCTCCGGAATCGTCATTTTCGCACGCACCTCCAAGGCGCTTCCCAGGTTGAACAGGATTTTTGCAGAAAAGGAAGCTACAAAAATCTATTGGGCAATAGTCCGAAACTGTCCGCCCGAACCTGCAGGAACCCTTTCAGACTGGCTTACCAGAAATCCTGCGAAGAACAAATCCTTTGTAGCTTCAAAGGAAGTGCCCGACAGCAAATTGGCCATGATGGAATACCGCATTCTGAAAAAATTGAACCGCTACTACCTGCTTGAGATCCATCTGCAGACTGGCCGGCATCATCAGATAAGGGCGCAACTTGCAGCCGTAGGCTGTCCTGTCAAGGGAGATTTAAAGTACGGTTTTGACCGGAGTAACGAGGATGGGAGCATCCACCTTCACGCACGGTCACTATCATTCGTCCATCCGGTAAGTAAAATTCCAATAGAATTGTATGCAGATCCGCCGGATGATCCCCTTTGGAGAGCAAGTCTTGAGAGCTGAAATAAGAGAGGCGATTGTTTCCATGGCCTGGAAAAGGAGGGCGCCTCCTTTTAACCGTAAACTTGGCCAGGATTGCGTCTGGCTTTAGATTTTTACCTGGTAGTCGCTTTTTCCCTGATCACCTGTCCCACGGGTTTACCCTGTAAATGACTCTCCAGCCATGAGAGGATATCCAGGTAGAGAAACGCTCGTTTCTCATAGGGATGATCCTCGTATTTCTTAAGCTCGTCATACAAATTCTGAAACTCCGTACGCAATTGATGGGGATATATATTTCCAAGGTTTCTCAGGAATTTGATCATTTCCTTCTGAACCTCATGAAGGTCATTCATTTTCAGCAGAAATTTATAAGTGCTTTTCAACTGTATTTCAAGATGATAATCCATCCCGGCTTCATAGTGCGCTACCAGACTGAGCACCCGGGCGAAGCACATCAGATCTTCCCGCATCCGGAGGTTTTTATTATTGATGATTTTTTTGAGGTACTGTATGCAGGTTTTATTATCCCCAAGCCCGAAATACAAACAGGCGATTTTATAATAGAGTACCATGATGTGGTGCTCATCAATGCGTTCGCGGTGTTTATTAATACCGTATTCAATGATTCTCACCAGATAGCGTCCCTTTTCAAAAGTCCCTTCCAGAAAGTGTAAATTGAGCTTATTGGCGCTGACATATAAAAACTCAAGGGACGCGATGTTATCATTCTTTGGAAAATTATGATCATTGATTGAACCTTCAAGCCGCTCGAGAGTGATCTTGAACTGCGAAGCATACCGGACATAAAAGAGAGATTCCAGTAAATAATGATTGCCTTTTAGAAAGAAAACGGGATTGAGGTAGATCATCTCTTTGTTTTCATAAAAAAGATCTACCCACTTGCTGGCATACTTATAACATGATAAAAAATCCTGCACGAGAAAGCTATACCATAAGTGGGCCTTATAAAGCCATAATTTCTCCCTGAATCCAAGGTCTTCTATTCTGTGCGCCGGCAGGTGTTTCAAAAAGTAGCGCTGCACCTTCTGATAATCCGCATCATTTCTTACATACCCTAACTTGAGCATCATACTGTACAACTGAAGGGAAAGGTTTGAAAGTTTACTGGTCATAACATTCTGCTCGGAAAGCATCTTGGCCTGCAAAGCCAGCTCATCAGCACGGTCCGGAATGCTTCTTGTAATGTATTGTGTTTCAATGATCTTTTCAAGCTCCACTATCTCATAAGCGATGTTCTTTTCCTCGTTTTCAATGGCGATGGCCTTTACCTTATCCAATAATTTCAAACTTTGCTTGTAGAGCCCTTTCTGATAAAGAATTGTGGCAAAATCCAATTGCTCACGTATCTGTACACGAATATTCTGATTCACGGGATTGAGGCGGAGGCTGACTAGTATCTGCTTATACAAATGGGCTTTCAGGTTAGAAAGCTGCGCTTTTTTAACGATGCCGCTTAGAAGGATGGCATTTTCATCATAGACTTTTGTCTTATCCATTAAATTGAACAACGCCAGGAATTTAGCATCCGTGTTAACTCCCAGCCTTCCCACATATAATTTAAACTGGCGCTTTTCAGATTTGGATAAGGATTTGACCAGGATGAACAGCGCATCTTTATGGACATTTGTCATCGTAAAAAAGTGGATTTAACGTGTTGTTTTACAGTACTTTACCTATGTTAAAAAGTAAATTAACGTTGTAAATGATTTTTACTGCGCCGCGAATGTTGAAAATTCTACTCATATATTCGTATGATTCACTAAAATTATGTAAAAATAATGAGTAAAGATAAGGTTCACATTTTTGATACGACCTTACGGGATGGGGAACAGGTGCCGGGGTGCAAACTCGACACAGAGCAGAAATTAGTGATTGCTGAGAGATTGGATGAGATGGGGGTCGATATCATTGAGGCAGGATTTCCGATTTCCAGTCCCGGCGATTTCAGCTCGGTCACAGAAATTGCCAAAGTTGTAAAAAATGCGACGGTTTGCGGGCTTACAAGATCCGTCAAAAAGGATATAGAGGTGGCTGCTGAAGCGCTTAAATTTGCCAAAAGGCCGAGAATCCATACCGGAATTGGCACCTCTGATTTTCACATCCTGTACAAATTTAATTCCAATAGAGAGGATATCCTTGAAAGGGCGGTGGCAGCCGTAAAATATGCGAAATCCTTTGTTGAAGATGTGGAATTTTATGCGGAGGACGCCGGTAGAACCGAAAATGAGTATCTGGCGCGGGTTTGCGAACAGGTCATTAAGGCAGGTGCCACCGTCCTCAACATTCCGGACACCACAGGATATTGCCTTCCTGAAGAATATGGGGCCAAAATGAAATACCTGCGGGACAACGTACGCGGGATTGAGAAGGCCATTCTCTCCTGTCACTGTCACAATGATCTGGGTCTGGCCACAGCCAATTCTATAGCCGGAGTTATAAATGGCGCAAGACAAATAGAGTGCACCATTAACGGTATAGGCGAAAGGGCCGGAAATACATCTTTGGAGGAGGTCGTCATGATACTGAGACAACATCCGGATCTGCATCTTGATACCGCAATAAACAGTAAACTTCTCTATAGCACCAGTCAGATGGTTTCTCAAAAAATGGGTATGCCTGTTCAACCCAATAAAGCCATCGTTGGATCTAACGCCTTTGCTCATAGTTCAGGCATTCACCAGGATGGGGTAATTAAGAAAAGGGAGACTTATGAGATCATGGATCCCGAGGATGTGGGTGTCAATGAATCTTCTATTGTCCTGACAGCGAGAAGCGGACGGGCCGCATTGGCCTACCGCGCTAAAAAATTGGGCTATGAGTTGACCAAGATTCAGTTGGACAGTGTTTATGACGAATTTTTGAAATTTGCTGACCGCAAAAAAGAAATAGTGGACGAGGATATTCATAAGATCATCGCTTCCAGCGCAATTAACATTGAAAGTCTTGCCTGAATGAACATGAATATTGCAGTTCTGCCAGGAGATGGCATTGGCCCGGAAGTGACATCACAGGCTATAAAATGTCTTCAGGCAATTGAGGAAACCTTCGGACATAAATTCCGATTTACCAAAGGCCTGGTTGGAGCAGCAGCCATGGAGCATAATGGCCAGCCTTTACCTGATAGCACCCTTGAATTATGTAAAAAATCGGATGCGATTCTTTTTGGGGCGATCGGGGATCTGAAATATGACAATGATCCATATGCAAAGGTCAGACCGGAACAAGGGCTGCTGAAGTTGCGAAGTGAATTGGATCTTTTTTGCAACATAAGACCGGTAAAAGTGTTTCCGACCATTATAAAAAAATCCCCCTTAAGGGTTGAAATAATCCGGGGCACCGATTTCGTAATATATCGGGAGTTGACAGGAGGAATTTATTTTGGCGAAAAAATCCTCAGTGCCGATGGCACCATGGCATCGGACCTGTGCCAGTATACGGAAAGCGAAATCAGCAGGATTACCCATCTCGCATTTAAGGCAGCGAAAGGCCGGAAAAGGAAAGTGACACTTGTAGACAAAGCCAATGTCCTTGAGACCTCCAGATTGTGGAGAAAAGTGGTTTCCAGGATTGCAGAAAGTTACCCGGAAGTAACCCTGGAACATATGTTCGTTGACAATGCGACTGTTCAGATTATTATCAATCCGAGGCAATTTGATGTCATCCTGACTGAAAATATGTTTGGTGACATCCTGTCTGACGAGGGAAGTGTTATCGGAGGTTCTATCGGGCTGTTACCCTCTGCTTCCATCGGCGATAATCATGCCATGTTTGAGCCCATTCACGGTTCGTACCCTCAGGCAGCAGGAAAAAATCTTGCGAATCCGATCGCCTCAATCCTTTCAGTGGCAATGCTTCTCGAGCATTTTTCCCTTGAGGAAGAATCCAGGGCTGTTGTGAATGCCGTCTATAAATGCATGAAAAAGAATATTGTTACACAGGATCTGGATCCCAGGAGTAAGTACAGCACGGACGATGTTGGAGAATTTATCGCTAGTAATATCGTGGACTCTGAAGATATTCAGAGTATCAACAAGGAAAATATTGGGTTGGGAAAATCGACCATCATTTAATTTTATTTTAATTAGTCACACGAAGGCCTTCTATTTTCCAGGGGGCCTTTTTTGTTCCTGGAATAGAGGGAATAGCATTACCCTATTCCTTTAATAAGCTAGTTACAAATGCTTCAAATTCCTCTTTAAACTCTTCATACTTTTTCCCTGTTGCGGGACCGTTAAAACCGGTATGCACTTTCCTCACTTTCCCCTCTCTGTCTAAAAAAAGGGTGGTTGGATATGAAATGATATGGTTGAGCATGGGCAATCGCTCATTGGCTGTTTTTTTGTCAGAGGTTCCAAATTGAGCAAGGAGTACAGGATAGGAAATGCCCACCCGTTTCTTTAACCGTTCGATCCCCTTGAAAGCTTCAGCTTCCGATCTTGCATATTCGAATGACAACGCAACAACCTTCAGATCAGGATGATTCCGCCTCTGAAGAAAATCGACCAGATAGCGCGTTTCATCCAGGCAATTAGGACACCACGTTCCCATAATTTGTACAATAACCACCTTCCCATCAAATTGTGGGTCACTAAGGCTCACCATCTTTCCGGATGGATCTGGAAAAGAAAAATCGATCCTGTCGTATCCCTCCTTCAGATAGGTAAGTGAGTCCTCATCCGGAAGCTCAAATGATTCATTCCTCCTGGCCGCAAAAGACTCTTTTGAATGGTTGCCGGAATAAAATGTTCCGGTCAGAGTATTGTCTGCTACCCGGGCTTCGAACAGAAAAGCGTGGGAACCGTCAAAAGTCGAAAGCTTTAATGAATCGCCATCGATGGCTCCGTCAAGATATCGATAATCTCCCGTGGTAGTCCGGAACGTTCCTGTTACTTCATTGCCATTTTGCTTAAAAATACCCAGGGCAGGATAGACATCCTCAGAATCAGGATTGAAATAGACTTCCCAGGATCCATCAACGTTCACCTTTGGCGGCCGCCGGCTCTTAAATCTTTCCTCATCGCTATAGATGGCGACAAAGGGTACCATCCTGTTCAGGCTCTCCTTCACAAATACGCCAGTAATGGTGGTATTGGTATAGGTACCTTTAATATACCCTTCATAAACGGGCATTTTAATATGTATTGAATCTTTACGAATGGTAATTTCATCAATGGTGATTACTTCCTCTGCATTTTCCACCTTCCACACAGCTGCCCCATCTACCGCGTTAATTTCAAAGGTAAATGGCAGTTCCTTACCATCCTTAACCAATAGGCTGGCATGCCATTTACCCTTTTTCGGAATTACACTGTGTTCCGGCCCGCAACTATAAATTAGAAATAGTACGGGCAATATCAGGAATTTAAGGTATTTCATACAGGGGATTTTTCGAACGCTTACCGCAATATACGACATAGGTTAAAAAATGAGGTATTAAAGGGTTTCCCACAGTTGAATGTAATGGGTCATTGTTTTATATTTGATGGTCTAATTAGAGCAGATGAATATTTCCTACAACTGGTTGAAACAGTTTCTTAAAATAGATTGGGAAGCAAAGAAAACCGCAGAACTATTAACCAATCTTGGACTGGAAGTAGAAGGGCTGCATCCGTTTGAATCTATTCGAGGAGGCCTGGCCGGGGTGGTAGTCGGGGAAGTTCTGAGTTGTATCAAGCACCCTAATTCGGACCATTTAAAGCTCACCACGGTCGATATCGGTACAGATGAACCACTTGGGATCATTTGCGGGGCAACCAATGTTGCTGCAGGACAGAAAGTCCCGGTTGCTACAATAGGGACAACCCTGTTTACCAAAGAGGGCACTTCATGGACTATCAAAAAAGGAAAAATCAGAGGTGAGGAAAGCCATGGGATGATCTGTGCCGCAGATGAGCTTGGCCTGGGTGAAGATCATTCAGGAATTCTGGTTCTTGACGCCGGTTTAAAACCCGGCACCCCGTGTTCGGAAGTTTTTGATATTGAAAAGGACATGGTATTTGAAATTGGTCTGACCCCGAACCGTGCCGATGCCATGAGCCACTACGGTGTAGCGAGAGACCTGAGAGCAGGCCTTAAACAACGGGAAATTTTCAGAGAATTGAACACGCCTTCTGTAAGCAAATTCAATATAACCAACCGGTCCTTAAAAATGGATGTGGTTATTGAAAAGCCGGAACTTGCCCCACGTTATTGTGGTCTCACAATAAGTAATCTTATAGTACAACCTTCCCCGGATTGGCTTAAGAATCGATTGTTGGCCATAGGACTTAAACCCATCAACAATATCGTCGATGCAACGAACTACGTACTTCACGAATTGGGTCAGCCTCTCCACTCATTTGATGCTGAGCGTATATTCGGGAATAAAATCGTAGTCAAAACATTGGCGGCCGGCACTAAATTTATGACCCTGGACGGGCAGGAAAGATCCCTTCATCAGGATGATCTTATGATATGTGACTCGGAGAAGCCAATGTGTATTGCAGGGGTTTTTGGGGGAATCAATACAGGCGTGACAGAAGATACCAAAGCCATTTTTCTGGAGAGTGCTTATTTTGATCCTGTGTCGATAAGGCAAACGGCAAAAAGACATGGTGTGAATACGGACGCTTCCTTCCGATTTGAAAGGGGCATCGATATAAACAATGTAGAATATGCCCTTCGCAGGGCAGCCCTGCTCATCCGAGACCTGGCGGGAGGCGACATCACCTCGGACATTGTAGATATCTATTCGAGAAAAAAAGATAACTACCAGGTGTTCCTGACTTTCGAAAAAATAAATAATCTTATCGGGCAGGAAATCAAAAGGGATACGATAAAGTCCATTCTGGCATCTCTGGAGATCCAGGTAAAAAGCCTGACCGAAACAGGTTTGGGACTGGAAATCCCTTTTTATCGTGTGGACATTCGGAGGGAGGTTGACGTTATTGAGGAGATCCTGAGGGTGTTTGGTTATAACAACATAGCGTATGGTACAAAGTTAAATGCCTCTATCGCCTCCGTTTCCCGTTTTGAAGAGCACCGGCTTCAGGATACAATTGGAAACACGCTGGTGGCTCAGGGCTTTTTCGAAATTATATGTAACAGCTTGTCATCTCCAAGGTATAATGAATATCTCACTGAATCGGAAAAAAAAGGTTCCGTCCCCGTGATCAATCCTCTAAGCAATGATCTTTCTAATCTTCGCCAATCTCTGCTTTTCTCGGGTATGGAAACAATTTCCTACAATCTGAATCGCAAACGCTTGCGGCTAAAATTGTTTGAATTTGGCAAGACGTACACAAGAGTCGAAGATAAGTATGTTGAAGATAATAGATTATCCTTGCTGGTAACCGGGGATCAATTTCAGGAGTCATGGACCGGAGCACCCAAACAAAGTGGATTCTTTTACCTGAAAGGTATGGTCCGGGCCCTTCTGGAACGTTCAGGCATCAGTGACATAAGCGAAGTACCGGCCATTGCACCGTATTTCGGCGAAGGAATCCATCTGGAGACTGAAAATAGGCAATTGGTAACCCTCGGTGTTGTCAGCAAAGCCATACTGGAAGAATTTGATATCAAACAGGATGTCCTGTTTGCTGAATTTTCCTGGGACCTTTTGATGGAATATGCCGGAAAAGGCAGGGTGACATTTCACCCTATTCCAAAATATCCGGAAGTAAGACGTAATATGGCAGTGCTGCTGAATGAAGGCACTCGGTTCGAAGAACTATATCATCTTGCCAGAAATGCCGGGCAAAAACTTCTTAAACAGGTGCATCTTTTCGATGTTTACACCGGGGAAAATCTGCCTGAAGGTAAAAAATCCTATGCTCTGAGTTTTACAATTCAGGATGAAAAAAAGACCCTGACGGACCCGCAGATTGACAAAATCATGAAAAAGATTCAGCAAAGTTTCGAAAAGGAATTGGGTGCCGTTCTCAGATAGTTCAAAATCCGGCAGGCATCAGTACCCTGTCAATCACGTGTATCACTCCATTTCGCTGGGCGGCATCGGCAGTAATAATCTTAGCTTTGTTTCCTTTACTGTCTGTAAGGACAATATCAAGTCCAACCATGGTGGCAGTTAAATTTTCGCCAAGTAAGGTAGTAAATACTGCTTTGCCTGCACCCTGACACAAGGCCTTCAAAATTTTAGCCGCAGAAAGATTCCCTGCGATGATGTGCATTGTGAGAATGGACTTTAGCTGGGTTTGGTTGTCAGAATGCAGAAGGGATTTTATCCGCAGTGCCGGAAACCGATCGAAGGCACCATCGGAGGGTGCAAAAACCGTGAAAGGACCTTTTCCGTCCAGCAGTTGGTACATATCAGCGGCCTTCACTACGGCCAACAAGGTTTTATGATTATCCGACGCCTCCGTGCTGGAAATAATGGTTGGTTTTAAAGCACTGCTTTTTAAATCTTTAGGCGTCTGCGCATGCATCTGGCCAATAAAGAGGCCACAAATGAGGAGACATATGGATGCGGAAAGATTCATGCTGGGGGGTTTTAAAGGAATATAGGTAAAAGGTTATTATTCACCGTTAAGATACAACTTACACTTCTTTTACCGGTCTGATATCATACAGAAGGGACATCAATTAACAAAATATTAACACGCTAATTCTGGCACTGTCGATTGACTTGAAATCCACTATTGTTTATTTTTGAATGAAGACTTAATTTCCCCAGCTATGGAATTGAAAAGGACGAATATTGAAGCGGAACTCTCCAGGTACAAAAATCGTGAAGTCGGTCAGAATGACCTTCTCGGGGAATATCATAAAATTCTCATGGCAGTAACAGATTCCAGAAACAGGTTAGACCAGGAACTGGCCGCCGGTAAAAACGAGAGCGGGAATCAGTTCGACTTGGATCTTCTGGAAACCGACCGCATTTACCATTTGGACCATATCCGCCATATCTGCATCAGATACAGGCTCCGTTTTTTAGATTCGCGATATTTTAAAGGACAGATCCCGGAAGAGGCCCTACGCAGGATTACCCAACTGGAAAAGAATCATGCCATCGAATTGAAGGGGTTTAAGATTATTGCACCCTCCCGTATGTTCCGGTTGAAGGACAAGGATGATCCTCTATTATTCGCACCTCTTGGAAATGATTATTTCTATCTGATACATAAATGGGGGAAGGACTTGCATCCGCTGCGGCAGCTTATAGTATGGCCTTTCCGCAGTATTGTGAATCTGGCATTATTGGTCCTTTTTTTAAGTTACCTTGTGACCCTCATTATTCCCAACGGACTTTTCTCGAAATCGGGTTCCAGTGCCGAATTCTGGATTATTTATTTCTTCATGTTCAAGTGCCTGGCATCCATTGTTATTTTCTATGGTTTCGCCATGGGAAAGAATTTTAATCCTGAGATATGGAACAGTAAATATTTTAATTAAGTCCGAAATACGATTAAAAATGGCGCGATGTCTTAACGCCAGGCAATTCTGTTAGTTTGGTTGGGTAAAGATCAGCTGAGGCACCCCGTCCAGATCTATATTATCTATAAAAGCAGGCTCTGGTGCCGGTTTTATCCTCAAAAGACCACCGGCTCCGTTATTCCCTATTTTACGATAACCTATTAAAATCAGATTATTGGCGGAGTCATAGGAAACCACAGTTGTGTCATCTATTTCGTATTTGAATTTGCGATCCGTTTCACTGAGAAAGTTCTCAAAATAATATAGGATGGCTGTATTCCTGCTGAAGTCGTAAACTCCCGGAATGCGCGGATAGGTGGTCCCGGAGAGACTTGTCTCCATCGCATAGTACATGGTCCCTGAAATATCAAAGAATTCCCTTTCAGCAGAACCGAATTTTGGTTCTTTACCTTCCAGATACCGGACGTTGGAAATAATTCCAAGGGTGCTGCTATTTATTATCGTATGAGAGTCAGGATAAGCGATCAAAATATTCTCATCAGAAGTTTTAAAAATTTTATTTACACCGGTATTCAGATTCATTTCGTTAATAATTGCGCCGGACGCGGTATTAAAAACTTGCATAGTGAAGTTAATCTCATCAGGATTCTGAGAAAGTATAAAAAGGCGGTTTCCGGCAAAAATTCCCTGTATAGGTTTTTTGTCCAAGGGGGTGTCCGGATAGACTAAAGCGCCGTTGGAAGCGCTGACCAATCTCATAAAATATTCTGATTTCTTGTGTCCTAGGCCTGCGATTCTGTAGAGAAGAAACAAGATGCTCTCAGTGTGTCCGATGGATATTATTTCAAGATCACAATTATCTAAATCTGAGAAGACGGAAATATAATCCAAATCCCCGTTTATTACACTAAACTGAGTGATCTGGCCTGAACAGTCATCCAGCGTAGTATAGTAGCTTACAATGTTTTTATCCCGATACTGTGCTTCCGGCAGCATGATGCCTTCAAAAAGGTCTTCTCCGGCTTCTGGTAAGATGCCCATACCATCGGCATGGAAACGGTGGGCTGAAAGTTGGCTGTTCCGTTCAAATACCAGCGTGTAACCTACTTCCTTTCCCTGATTGTCAGTCTGGTTGGCCTGACCGTCATCTGAGGTCGTACACCCAAAGGCACAGAGTGCCAGAAGGAGGCAGCCAAAACGGCGGATAGTCATAGCATTGCGATTTGGGATCCAATAGCCTATGCAGGTACAGCGTACATTTTCTGCCGTTGTTCCCTTATGGATTTATCGGACATATATTCATCAAACGTCAAATAACGGTCAATAGTATTCCGGGGAGTCAATTCAATGATCCTATCTGCCACAGTTTGAGCAAATTGATGGTCATGTGTAGTGAACAGGATGGTGCCTTTAAAGTTGTTGAGGGCGTTGTTGAAAGCAGTAATGCTCTCAAGGTCCAAATGATTGGTTGGCTCATCCAGCATGAGTACATTGGCACGCAGCATCATCATCCTGCTTAGCATGCACCGAACTTTTTCACCGCCGGAAAGTACACTGCACTTTTTAAGCGCCTCCTCTCCACTAAAAAGCATTTTACCCAAAAACCCTCTGATATATACCTCTTCCCTTTCTTCTTCAGTTTTTGCCCATTGCCTCAGCCAATCCACGAGGTTTTCATTCGAATTAAAATAGGTTGAATTATCTGCAGGCAGGTACGACTGGTTTGTGGTGATTCCCCATTGAAATTTTCCGGCATTTGGGGCCTTTAATCCATTCAAAATCTCGTAAAAAGCCGTCGTTGCTCTGGAATCCCTGGAAATAATAGCCACCTTATCACCTTTGGCCAGATTGATATTTACATTATTGAAAAGTACCTCTCCATCTTCACTCAAGGCCTTTAATTTTTCCGCGTTGAGGATTTGATCTCCTGCTTCCCGCTCTCTTTCAAAAATGATTGCCGGGTACCGGCGACTGGAAGGACGGATATCGGCGACATTCAGCTTTGCCAGCATTTTCTTTCGTGAAGTGGCCTGTTTGCTCTTCGCAACATTCGCGCTAAAGCGGAGAATGAATTCCTGAAGTTCCTTTGCTTTTTCCTCGGCCTTTTTGTTTTGCTGAGCGCGCTGTCTGGCCGCCAGTTGGCTGCTCTCATACCAGAATGTATAATTGCCGGAATACAAATTGATCTTCCCGAAATCAATATCGGCTACATGGGTACACACAGCATCCAGAAAATGCCTGTCGTGGGAAACAACAATCACCGTATGATCATAATTGGCCAGGAAATTTTCCAACCACTCAATGGTCTCATAATCAAGATCATTGGTCGGCTCATCCATAATCAGCACATCCGGATTACCGAACAGTGCCTGGGCAAGTAAAACACGGACTTTAAGCTTGCCGTCCATATCGGACATAAGGGAATAATGCATTTCCTCACTGATGCCAAGGTTTGACAGCATGGCCGCAGCATTGCTGTCGGCATTCCACCCGTTCATCTCTTCGAACTTCACCTGTAATTCTCCAATTCTGTCTGCGTTGGAATCATTGTAATCAGCATACAGGGCGTCCATTTCCGTTTTAATCTCAAAAAGGGGTTTATTTCCCATCACAACAGTCTCCAGAACAGTAGAAGTGTCATAGGCATTATGATCCTGTTCCAGAACCGACATGCGTTTTCCGGGTTCCAGGTGGACCTGCCCGGAAGTAGGATCAATCTGTCGGGAAATAATTCTTAAAAAAGTTGATTTTCCTGCCCCGTTAGCTCCAATTACGCCATAGCAATTGCCTTGGGTAAAGCTTACGTTCACTTCGTCAAACAAGACTCTTTTACCAAATTGGACGGATAAATTAGATACAGCCAGCATACTTTCCGATCTTAAAATTTTTGCAAAAATAGACAATCTAAATTACTATGCACGGGAAAATTGAGCGGTAGTTATGCGTGGTTAAAGCGTTACGAGTTGCACCTTTTCCAAACCATCTTAAGAATCGGGTAAGGCAGGAAAGGGTCGATAAATACGGCCCTCACGACGGGTCTTAATATTTAACTCCCCCTTAACAGCCCTAACATGCTGCTTTCTTTAGCTTTGTGTAGCATTCGGCTGATATATATATATGAATAGACTTTTACTCTGTATTACTCTTTTGTTGCTGACGGGTTGTGCTGAATCGAAAAAGGAGTCTCCTGGTGTTTTCCTTGCCGGGGAAATTATCAATCCCACCAGTAAGTACGTGGTCCTTTACCGAGGTGATGTCATCGTTGACTCAGCCCGACTTGATGACTCGAACAGATTTCGTATCCGGCTTGACTCCATTCATGAAGGGCTGCACCATTTTTATCATCATCCGGAGTTGCAATACGTATATCTGGAAATGGGTGACAGTATGCAAATGAGGCTGAATACCCTGAATTTTGATGAATCCCTGATTTTTTCCGGCAGAGGCGAAGCACTGAATAACTTTATGCTGGAAATATTTCTGGCCAATGAACAGGAGGAGGAATATGTGGCATCCATTTATGGTTTACCTCCGGAGGATTTCAAGCAAAAAATAGATTCCCTCAGATATTTGAAGGAGGAATCGCTTCAGGACATTGCAGACGAATCGGGGATTTCAGATCAGGCTTATGAACTTGCCAGGGCAAGCATACAATATAGTTCGTACATCTCCATGGAAGCCTACCCCTTTTATCATAAAAAAAGAACGGGTGAGAAAACCATTCCTGAACTCCCGGACAATTTTTACGATTACAGGCAGGAGGTCAATTTTGAAAATGAGGGACTTATTTACCTGAGGCCCTATTATAATTTCATGAAGTATCATTTAGGGAATCTGGCTTACATGAATTGCCGTAAAGAGTGTGAGACGGGCAATGAAGAATTTCGAAATCAATTGCATTTCAATCAGCATAAACTGGTTTTGGTAGACAGCCTGGTAAAACAGCCAGAGCTCAGAGATAACCTTTTTAGAAGTGTGGCAGTGGACTACCTTCTGAAGCACGATTCTGAGAAAAATATCAAAACATTTATCGACGAATTTCACAGGCTGTCCGGAAACAATAAACACAGAAGTGAAATTGACTCGCTGTATGTAGGGATCCGAAGAATGCAACCCGATAAGGAGCTCCCGGATTTAATGGTTTATAATGTTGACGACGAGCAGGTGTCTCTGAAACAGATTACCTCAGATAAACAGGTGGTCTTCTATTTCTGGTCGGGGATGGAGCCGGGGCATTTAGAAATGATCTCCGAACATATTGCCGAGTTGAAGGTAAAACATCCGGAGTACAAGTTTGTCGGGATCAATTTAAGGACCGATCGACCAAGGTGGAAAATGCTTCTCGAGACCAATCAGCTGGATAGTGATGAACAATACTGGACAGATAATTTTGAGAAAGTAGCACACACTCTTATTGTCTATGATCCCAACAAGAGCATTATCGCCAAAGATGGCATTATAGTGAATGCTTTTGCCAATGTATACTCCTCCTTCTAGAAAGGTTGATCAGGGCACCATCTGTTTTGCGATTTCCTGTTGATCTTGTTGGCCGGGAGACCGCAATCAACGCATCGCTTCACGGTCACAGCTTTCACCCGAACTCCAGACAAGGTCAATTCCCTTTTTTATAGTCCGAAAGGAATTTTTCCAGGCCAATATCGGTAAGGGGATGTTTTAAAAGGCCCTCGATGGCCGATAAAGGACCGGTTATCACATCAGCCCCCAGTTTGGCGCAATCGATAATATGCATGGTATGCCTGATGGAAGCCGCCAGGATTTCCGTTTCGTATCCGTAATTATCATAAATCAGACGGATCTCAGAGATGAGATTGAGACCATCTGTAGAAACATCATCCAATCTGCCAATAAAAGGGGATACATAACTTGCACCGGCTTTGGCTGCGAGCAGCGCCTGTCCGGGTGAAAATACAAGGGTGCAATTGGTGCGGATTCCCTTTTCGGAAAAATATTTAAGCGCCTTTACTCCTTCGCGGATCATTGGTACCTTGACCACAATGCGCTCATGCAAATCTGCAAGTTCCTCGCCTTCCTTAATGATTTCTTTTAAAGTAATTGCAATCACTTCCGCGGAAACATCGCCATCCACAATGTTGCAAATATCCACATAGTGCTTAAGGATATTGTTTCGCCCGGTAATACCCTCCTTTGCCATTAGTGAGGGATTTGTCGTTACCCCATCCAAAACCCCGAGTTCCTGGGCATCTTTGATTTGTTCTAAATTGGCGGTGTCTATAAAAAATTTCATATGATGATTAATTAATTTCCTATTTTATTCAAGCTTGAATTCCTTTGCAAAACTACAATTTATAATGGTGTAAAAGCAGCTTCTCATAGAGTTTATCCGGTAAAATCTTCTTGAGTAAAAGAGAAAATTTTTGAAGTCTGCTGCCAACCGTATAATGTATTCCTGGCCTTTTGGTCCTGATGATACGAAGGACCATTTCCGCGACCCGAATCGGATCCTGACCCGTCGCTACGTGGCTGTTCATGATGCTAAGCGTGTTCGCATATGCCTCGGAATAAGGAGATCCGGAGTGAACGGGAGAGTGATAGCGGCCCGCTGCGATATTTGTAGCAAAATCACCCGGTGCAAGATTCGTTATAAAAATGCCGAAATCCCTCGCCTCCATACGCATGGCCTCGGTCACCAGTGTTAGGGCGCCTTTGGTGGCAGAATAAATGCCCCGGTAAGGAAGGCCCATATAACCTGCGATGGAAGTAATGTTTATGATTAATCCCGATTTTTGGGAGCGCATGACGGGAAGGACCGCTTTTGCCATAAGTATAGGTCCAAGGAAATTAGTGTCAAGGGCATTGATAATTTCCTCTCTGGGAATTTCCTCCACAGGGCCTGTTATACCGATTCCCGCATTGTTGATCAGAACATCCAGCCGACTTTCCCGGCTAAGAACTTCGCTTACGGTTGTCTGAACCGCTTCTTCATATCGGACATCCATCTGTAATAGTTCAAATTCCTGAAATCCCAGGTGCCTCTCTAAATTACGAGTCGTCCCATACACTTTAAAGCCTCTTGAAACCAGTAGCTTACCGATCGCTCTTCCAATACCTGATGCGCCCCCGGTAATCAATACAACTCTGTTCTCCATGATTCTGCAAATAAACAAATAAAAGCGGGAGGATGGAAACCACGAATCGTCAGGGAAATGCTGTAAACGGAACAGCTGCTGTTGCCAACAGCAACCATATGCAGAAAAAGTGTTGAAGAAGCTCCTTCACTACAGGGCATAAAAAAATGGCAAGCTACCTACATCGCACCGCTGCGACCACATACCCTTGCTGCGTTCCCACCCTGGGGGATTCTGCAGGAGCTGGTCGTGTAGGACTTGCCAATACAAATATACGACCTTTTAAATTTGAAGCAATATTTTTACATTCTTAAATTAATGAAGTACCTTGGCTGTGCTATTCCCTGGCGAATCTTTATGGAATAGTACAGGAACTTATTTTAGTGTGAATAAAATTAAAAAGTCAGTCATTCTACCCCTTGGAGGCACCTCTTCCCGAGCCCGTTGACTCGGGAACGTACGAATTCAAATCAATCCTCTTCCCTATGAACTCCCTGAAAATTTTTGCCTTTACCATTGCCCTCATTTTTATGGCGTGTGGAGGTGACACCAAACCTTCGGATCTGTTTGCCATTCAAATCGAAGGCAATAAAAAGAATTTTCAAGTGAACCGGACATTACCTGTATCCATCGAGAATAAAAAGACGAAAAAGATAGATGGGATATCCTATATCATTGATGGGAAAAGCCTTTCCGTTGAAAATGGGCAGCCGGTATTGGCGATAGACCAGCTCGGAACCAAAATACTTAACGTAAAGGTCGATTATGAAGGAAAGTCAGATACGATCAGTCGGGAGATCAATGTACTTGCGGCGGATGCCCCGGAGGTATATACCTATGAAATTGTGAATGAATATCCGCACGATATGACCGCCTTTACTCAGGGACTCGAGTTCCATGATGGTTTTCTTTATGAAAGTACTGGTCAGAAGGGAACGTCTTCTCTCAGAAAAGTAGATTTTGAGACAGGGAAAATACTTCAGCAAACGGAACTTGAAAATACGTATTTTGGAGAAGGCATTACCATTTTGGGCGGCAACGTTTACCAATTGACATGGCAGGGGAAACTCGGATTTATCTACAACCTGTCAGATTTTAAAAGAAAAAGCAGTTTCAGCTACGGTAAAAGTCGGGAAGGATGGGGTCTGTGTAATGATGGACATCGTATTTATAAGAGTGATGGAACAGAAAAGATTTGGTTACTGAATCCGGAAACTATGGTTGAAGAGGGATACATTCAAACGGTAACAGATAAGTCCATTTTTAACAAAGCCAACGAACTGGAATATGTAGATGGAAAAATTTATGCCAATGTATGGCAGAAAGAAAGTATGATGATCATTGATGCCACCTCGGGAGCGATTGAAGGGGTAATCAATTTTGGTGGATTGAAATCCATGGTAAAGTCCCATCCTGGCCTGGACGTACTTAATGGCGTGGCCTATCACCCTGATAGAAAGACGTTTTTTGTCACAGGCAAGAGATGGGATAAACTTTTTGAGGTCAGGATCCTGAAGAAAAGCTGATGCGGTCCTACCAGAAAAAAATCACCGTTCAAAAAGAAGATCTGGATGAGTTGCAGCATGTAAATAATGTGCGTTACGTTCAATGGATTCAGGATATATCTAAAGAACACTGGAATAAAGCGGTTCCGGAGAATATGCTCAACAAAGTGATTTGGGTGGTCCTCAATCACAATATTACCTACAAGGGAGCCGCACTTCTTGGACAGGTGATACACCTCAGTACACATATAGCTGAGACACGGGGAGCAACTACCGTACGGGTGGTGGAAATGCGGAACTGTGAAACGAAAGAATTACTGGTACATTCAAAGACTTCTTGGTGTCTTCTGAACCCGTCAACTTTCAGACCTATGAGAATTTCAAGTGAAATCAAGGCCATGTTTGACAACCCCCCTCCAGTCCCTGAGTGACACACGATTTAGCGAAGCCAATTCCTTTTCCACGCACCAATTTCTTCCCCCCCGCCACTATTTTTTTTTGCTTTCCCAGGGGTGGTTAACTGAACTTCACGGGGCACTTCCCGGAAAATCTTGCGCTATTCCGCTATTTGTGACAGAATTTTCTTTCATAACCCCTCATTTTCAATGAATTAAATATGAAACCGTAGTTTTTCTATGGTTTTTATATAGCCCGATTTCAGATGGTATGAGTAATTTGACCCCAAAATCTGATGGCAATGGATTATACCTATACAATTATTGATTCAGATGCCACATCCAACCTGCAGTTGCAGCATTTCCTTGAGGACTATGGCGACTTTGCCTGTCTTAGCAAGGACAGGAACAGTGATGATGGTCTTAATTCAATATTAAAATACCTTCCGGAGATTGTTTTTATCAATCTGAATGACAGGTCGGGTGATTATTTCAATATGATCACTGAGTTATATCAATATATGAGGGATATTCCTGTTCTCATAGGGATATCCAGAAGTAAGAATCATGCTTATGATGCGCTGAAGCATAATTTTTTTGATTACTGGCTAATGCCATACAACGAGCACGAGATTCGGAAAACGCTTTTACGTCTGAAGAAGAAAATGCCACGTGAGACTGTAAGTCAAACCATATGTCTGAAATCTTATAAGGACTTTCAGTATCTGAAAACAGATGAGATTCTCTACCTGAAGGCCGATAACAATGCGACTGATTTTATTATGAAAGATGGGAGGACTATCAGTGCCTATAAGACGTTGAAAACGTTTGAAGACAGTCTTCCGGAAAACTTTGTCCGGATCCATCAGAGCTACATTTTAAATGTAAATTATGTTTCAAGGATCAACTATGGCAAATCGATTTGTGCACTGAAATCCGGGAATACGCAGTTGCCATTTTCAAAATCCTATAAGCTGAATATCGACAGTCTGAAGAAAATTCTGTCAAAGAATACAATTACTACACTAAATTAGTACGATCCTCTCAGATTTAGTACGAATACTCCTAAAAGTGATCCAAATACTAAATCTTTTTTTTTTACATAATGGCCTTGAATCGGAGTTAGTAGTTTAGCACAATAACTAACAAATTAATTAATTAACCCCTTAAATTGACAGCATTATGAAAAAAGTTTTGAGCATTGTAGCCATCGCAGTAATGAGTTTGAGTTTATTTTCTTCCCAACTGGAATCCACCCCCGAGGAAAAAGATGCTCTCTATCAAAATTTAAGCAACCTTAACGCAGATGGTGACGATCTACCGATCATTGTAAGGCCACGACCAAAGTAGACTTAAATTAACTTTTTCAACTTGAAAAGCCTTAAATTTATTTAGGGCTTTTTTTTTATCTTGTATAGGATCGTATAACTTACTTTACCAAAAATGGTATTCCAGTTCCTAAAAATATGTTGCGCCATACTTTTTTTGGTCCTTGCTTCCTGCAATGCTGATCCTGCCTCACCGGGGAATACGACCGGAAATATTGACAATAATGACAGCATCGACCGATGGATCAGAACGGGCAATGATCCCTTACTCTCCTCGGTGACGCGTCTGAAATTAATCAACAAAGCGGCTGACGCCGTCCGGAATGTTAGCAATGATTCCTTAAAGACCATTTATCTCTCCGGACTTTCTTTTGGATATTTCAGATTGAATGATTCCCTCAATTTCAGAAAGGTCAATAAAAGCATCTTGTCAGTAGCCGCTAAAATTGCAGACTCAAACGCGCTGGCGGAAGCGAATTGGGATCTCGCCGTATTCTTTAATACGAGAAATGTAATGGATAGTGCTTATTATCATTTTGGGAAAGCTCAGGAAATATTTAAGGCGATGGGCAACAGTTCATTTTCCGGACAATTGTTGTATAACATGGCCGTAGTGCAGAATGATATAAAGGACTATACCGGGGCCGAGATTACGGCAATTATGGCCATAGAAGTCCTGAAACCCCTGAAAGAGACAGATCAGGCTCTTTATAGCTGTTACAGTACGCTGGGTGTCGTTGCCAAAAATCTTAAGGAATATGACAAAGCTATTGAATACCATCAGCGTGCCCTTGGATATTTACAAAACTCGGCTTACAAGGCCCAGCTGGTACCGAGCACCCTCAATAATCTTGGCGTAGTATATCTCGAGCAGGGAGAATTTGATGAGGCTGAGATTTACTTTCAAAAGGTTCTTGACATTGATTCCTTGTATTCATTCAACACCCAATTGTATGCGAAGGCCATCAATAATCTGGGACTTTGCAGACTGAAGTCAGATTCGAAATCGGATCCATCCGTGCTTTTTGAACGCGCGATTAAAATTCAGGACAGCATCCAGGACGTTTCAGAAATTTCCCGTAGCCTCCACAGCCTGGCAGAATACCACCTTTCCAATATGGACACCGTTGCGGCCCTCTCTAAGGCAGGCCTAGCGAAGGATTATGCCTCCAGGAGCAACAACAATGCCCGCCTCCTTGAAACCCTCCACTTCCTTGCCCGTCTTGACAAGGAAAATGCCCAGACCTATATTCATGACTACATTAATCTTGATGATAGTTTGCAACAGGAAGAGCGGCAGATCAGAAACAAATTTGCCAGAATACGCTTTGAGACTGATGAATTCATAGAACAAAACGAATTGCTCGCCAGACAACGCCAACTCTGGATTGGTATTGCGGCCGGTCTGCTCTTATTAGCAATTTCGGTCTTTGTTATTGTCAACCAAAGGGTTCAAAACCAAAAATTACGCTATAGACAACAGCAGCAGGAAGCCAACCAGGAGATTTTCAATCTTATGCTATCACAGAAACAGAAGATTGAAGAAGGGAAACAGTCTGAGCAGAAAAGGATCTCTGAAGAACTGCATGACGGAGTGCTTGGGGAAATGAACGGGATTCGTATGGTTCTTCTGGCGCTCAATCGAAAAACGGATGACGAGGCCCTAAGTGTTCGTGCCCAGGCCATAGAAAAATTACAAATTATACAAGAAGAAATACGTACCATTTCACATGAACTCAGTGATTCGGCCTATCAGAAATTTCATAACTTTATGCATTCCATACAAGACATTATTAAAACGATTGAAGCATCTTCGGATGCTCATCTGTTGATGGACTATGACCAATATACAGATTGGGATCATTTAAATGCCGATGTAAAAATCAATTTGTACAGGATCGTTCAGGAATGTTTGATGAATTGTATTAAACATGCACAGGCCAAAAACATATCCATTAACTTTGAAGCCTCAGATGATGAGATTTATATTACGCTCATAGATGACGGTACAGGCTTTGATACCAGCAAGGCAAAAAAAGGAATCGGACATAAGAATATAAGCTCACGGATAAAGAAACTAAATGGTTCGTGGAATATCGAGAGCCAGATAGGCGAAGGCACCCAGGTTTTCATCAGGATACCTTATAAGATTATTCCAGGAAATGCACAGGTAGAAGAAGCGATTACAGTATTCTGAAAAGCCATAATAAATTTGTATGGACATAGTTAGAATTTTAGCAGTAGATGATCATGAGATGACGACCCTTGGATATAAGTTTATCCTTGAGGACACAGATTTTCATAATTTTAAGGTGAAAATGGACACTGCTAAATCCTTTGAAGGTGCTAAATTAAAGCTGGAAGAGTCCATACGTGCCATCAACTACGATATTTTACTTCTGGATATTCAGATCTCACCGGTCAAAGAAGGTCCTGTCAAAACCGGGGAGGATCTTGGTATCCTTGCACGAAAGATAAGTCCTTCCACCAAAATAGTCTTTATGTCATCCTTCAGTGATAATTTCAGGATAAACAGCATTCTGAAGTCGGTGGATCCGGAAGGATATATGGTGAAATCCGAAATAGATCAGATGTCCCTTCAGGCCATGGTGAGAACCGTAACGAGC
>JBGTMS010000182.1:0-32516 GCA_041743425.1 Zeaxanthinibacter sp.
CCCTATGCCCAGAATGGGGAAAAATTTGAAATGAAATCAGCCGTTTTGGATAAGACAGGATACAAAGTCCCTGTCTTTGAGGCCAAGATAGCTAAGGCCGTGGTCCTGTATGACCAACCAAAGGACCTTTTATCCAGAGAAAATGCCCAGATTGGTGTGGAGCAGGTGAATGGATCTGAAATTAAAGTTGGATCCTTACAGGAAGTTAGCACCAGTGGTAACTGGCCCCCGGTCTATGACAAAAAAGGACAATCTAATTAGCAGGGAATCCCTCTCTGAAACGTATCATAAATTGTCCATTCAGGTCAGTCTGAATGGACTTTCTTTTTGCATCCTTGATACCTTATCCAATACGATTACGCTGACCAAAAATGTTAGTTTTGGTAAGGAACTCTCTCCTTACGAAGTACAAAAGGAATTAAAGTCACTGCTCAAGGAGGAACAAGTTCTGAATTACGACTTCCAGGAGGTGGTGGTCATCCACAGAAACAACCTCTTTACCTTAGTACCCAAGGCCCTGTTTGTCAAGGAAGAACTCGCCAATTATCTCAAATTCAATGTAAAAATCCTGGCAAATGATCTGGTGGTCTATGATGAAATGGAAGCCTATGAGATTGTTAATGTATATGTTCCTTTTGTCAATATCAACAATTACATCTACGAGCTCTTCGGACCTTTCATATATAAGCATACCGGGACCGTCCTTGTCGAGGCCTTATTGAAATCGCACCACAATGGCAAGGAACCTGTCTGTTATGTACATGTTTCCGAGCAACAAATGGATATTGCCATTCTCGGTCAGAAGGATTTGCGCTATTTTAATAGTTTCAGGTTCATTACCAGGGAAGATTTTATTTATTACCTGCTCTTTACCCTCGAACAATTAAAACTGGATGCGTCGACTATCAAGCTCCGCTTATTCGGAACCGTCGAAGATGGAGACGAAATTTATTCGGTATGCCAGGAATACATCCGGCACCTTTCTGTTTTTATTCCCGTTGTACCTGGGTATCCGATAGCCGGAAGTCCGACAGATTCTATTGATTTTACTGTCATGAATACCTTATAATGCGTATTATTTCAGGTACTTACAAAAGCAGGAGAATTAATCCCCCCAAGGGCCTGCCCGTACGCCCGACCACGGACATGGCCAAGGAAGCGCTTTTCAACATTTTGAACAACAGGTATTATTTTGAGGATATCAGCGTCCTGGATTTATTTGCAGGTACGGGAAATATCAGTTTTGAATTTGCTTCAAGGGGAGTGCCGGAAATTGTGACGGTCGAAGAGGATCAGCGCTGTATCCGGTTCATTTCTGAAGTAGCACAGGAATTCAACTTCCCCATGCAGGTAGTTAAAGGGGAAGTATTTTCTTATTTGTCAGATTCTCTAAAGTCTTTTGACCTTATTTTTGCAGATCCGCCCTACAACATGTCAACGGTTGATTTTTCCAGGATTGCTGAATTGATCTTCAGTTTAAAGATGATCAAAGCAGATGGCCTTCTCATCATTGAACATTCCAAACATACCGATCTTTCAGGTTTGCCCGGATTCTCCTGGCAACGAAAATACGGAGGTAGTATATTTAGCTTTTTTGAGCAGTCAGGGAAGCAAATGTGAATCCTGAAAGGTCAACTGGACTTAACGGTGGAAGTGTTTGTTTTTTGCCCCTCGCGGTGGTGACTAAAAAAAGCAGGCCATAAGCCGGATTCTGTAACACGCTTTTGGCGTGACCCTTATCATTTATCTGGACTTACGGTTACCCGGAAGTTCTATCCGCCTACCCTTCAGCTCGGGCGTGCAGCCCTCAGACACTGATTTACATGGCGTTTCACCGCATAGAGTTTACCTGATTTCACTACAGCATTACCTGTACTTGCTTTCTGTTGCACTTGTCCTATCCCATCCCACTAAGAGATGGGTCGACGGGCGTTACCCGCTATGCCGCACTTTGGTGTCCGGACTTTCCTCCATAATGCCGGGGTTACCGGCCTACAGCGATAAGGTGGCCTGCTGGCAGCAAATTTAGAGGAATTGTTGATAAAAACCGGGGATATGACCTTTAAATTAAGTTCTTACTATCTGTCTATCTTTATATTTGCAGAAGGCGGCAGGACGGGTGCCTGATCCACAAGTGGGCCAACATTAAGCCCTTTAATATCAAACAATATTACAGTAAACCAATTCCTTTGGAACCATTTATTGTCTCAGCAAGAAAATACAGGCCACAGTCTTTTAAAGATGTTGTAGGACAGAGTTCCATTACCAATACACTGACCAACGCCATAAAGAGTAACCATCTGGCGCAGGCACTTTTATTTTGCGGACCAAGAGGCGTAGGCAAAACCACCTGTGCACGAATACTCGCCAAGCAGATAAATAAGGATGATTCCATAAAAGAAGATGAGGATTTTGCCTTTAACATTTTTGAGCTTGATGCCGCCTCTAATAATTCTGTGGATGATATCAGAAATCTTATTGACCAGGTACGTATTCCCCCACAGGTAGGGAAATACAAGGTCTATATCATTGATGAAGTGCACATGTTGTCTCAGTCTGCCTTCAATGCCTTCCTAAAAACGCTTGAAGAGCCACCTAAACATGCTATTTTCATACTTGCAACCACTGAAAAACATAAGATCATCCCGACTATTTTGTCGAGATGTCAGATTTTCGACTTCAAAAGAATAACTATAAAGGATGCCGCTGAATATCTGAAGCATATCGCGGAAAAACAGGGTATAAATGCCGAAGAGGATGCCCTGCATATCATTGCCAGGAAGGCAGACGGTGCCATGAGGGATGCACTGTCCATTTTTGACAGGGTAGTCAGTTACAGCGGAAAGGAGTTGACCAGGAAAGCGGTCACGGAGAACCTGAACGTTTTGGACAATGATACTTATTTCGCCGCTACGGACCTGATTCTCTCCAATAATATCCCTGCCCTGTTGATCCTGTTCAACGACGTTCTGGCACAAGGTTTTGAAGGGCACCACTTTATTACCGGGCTCGCCAGCCATTTCAGGGATTTACTTGTTTGCCGTCATAAATCTACCCTGATCCTGCTGGAAATGGGAGAAAAAGCAAAAGCGAATTATCTGGAGCAATCGCAAAAAGCTGAGGAAACTTTCTTCCTAAGGGCGCTCGAACTGGCAAATGATTGTGATCTGAAATATAAGACCAGCCGAAATCATCGACTGCTTGTGGAGTTAACCCTCATGAAACTGGCTTCCCTGGAGGAAACCGAAAAAAAAAACAGTAATTCTTTAAGCCATCCGGGGAGCACAATCCTTCCCGCTGCCCGTTTCAGAAGCCCCTCCAAAGACGGGGGTGCCCTAATTAAAACGGTTGGACCGGAATTGCAAACCCAGGCTGAAGAACAGTCTTCCCGAAATTCCAATCCGGAAATCGTCACCTCAGAATCACATCCTGAACGCGTATCTGCCTCAGAAGAACGCTTAAAAGATTCCAGGGAAGTGACGGCATCTGAACTTCCGGGAAAAGTGAGGCTTCGGGAAGGGGTTAAAAGGGTGTCCGGGCTTTCCATATCCAGTCTCAAGGCAAAAAAGGAACATTTGGAGGCACGCACGGATGATCATCCGGAAGATTCACCACTCCCAAATGATGCTTTCAATGAAATCGACCTGCAACGGCATTGGGACGATTACGTAAAAAAGCTGGAAAAGGAAGGTCGCAAAATACTTGCTTCTAACCTGAGCACGGACCTCCCAAGATTGGTAGAAACTTCCGTGATCCGTCTGGAACTTCCCAATCATAGTATGAAAAAGGAAATTGAAAAGGAACAACTGGAACTTTTAGGGTATCTGAGAAATAAACTAAATAACCACAATCTTTCAATGCGTATTTCCGTCAATGAAGAGAATGCCAAAAGATACGCGTTCACGCCCGAAGAAAAATATCAGAAACTACGTGAAAAAAATCCGGCAATTGATCTCCTGAGAAAAGAATTTGACCTCGATTTATGAATTGCTTCTGAAACGAAGCCGCAACGCATAGATCAGCATGATAGCAGAGATCAACAGCAGTCCTATTGCCTCTCTGCCCCTCTCAACATTTACAATATCCCCTTCGCCAATCGTCAGCCCTTCATACACCTCGGGCCAAACAATAAAAGAACCCAGCAGATAGGCAGTGCACAGGAGGGCCGCCATATAGTATTTGAGTTTTCCAAAGAAGAAAAGCAGGGAAGCTATGGCGGCCAATCCATACACTATGTACCAGATCAAGGCATCCGGATCATTGTATTGTACTGCTACTGCCAGCAAAAATAGCAGGGCAAACACCAGGGCAAAGATTCGGAAAAATGTATTCATGATCGCTGATTAATTATTTTAAAAGATGGTCCCCTATGATGCCAAAAATATCTGTAGCATCTATTCGTTCTGAATTCAGACATTCGATGCCGTTTGTAATGAGAATTGGATAATCTTTGTCATCCTCAGGTAATCGTCCATGGGATCCTTTCACAAGGGAGGGCTTCAGAGGAATAATATCCATCACCGTCCGGAAACCTATTTTTTTTCTTGCGAGTTTTCCAATGACCTTTATCATGACCAATGGGTCTTCAGGATCAGTAAACAACTCCACAGGATCGTATCCCGGTTTTTTATGAATATCGACCATGCGTGCATAATCCGGGGCTTTCGCATCGGAATTCCAGAAATAATAAGTAAACCAGGAGTCGCGGTCTGCCAACGCAATTAGATCGCCGCAACGGGAATGTGCCACTTTCTCATACTCTTCATCTCCCTGGGACCAGACCTTTTCGATCCCTGCCGTTTCCTGTAATAGTTTCTTAACGGCTGCTTTTTTTGTCATGTCATTAATATAGACATGGGCCAGCTGATGGTCTGCCACTGCAAATACCGCACTTGCACCGGCATCAAGCAGTTCCAGACCCCGCTCTTCCCTGATCGCCAGTAACCCCTGCGATCTGAGAATACGATTAATATGCACCGGTTGGTGTACGTTGGTGATGCCATACTCAGAAAGGATGATGATTTGAGCCTGCTGCTGCTCATAATACCTTACGAGCTGTTCCACCACCCTGTCAATTTCTCTAAGGTCTTTACTTATTTTTGGAAAATCGAGGCCGTATTTTTGAAGATTATAATCCAGATGCGGCAGGTAGACCAATGTTAAAGTAGGTTGATAGCGCTTGTCAGTTACAATCGTGGCATCTGCAATCCACTGGCTTGATTTTATGGAGGTCCTGGGACCCCAGAAATGGAACAATGGAAAAGGGCCGAGTTCGCGCTGAAGATCATCTCTCAATTCCGGCGGATGCGAATACGCATCGGGTATTTTACGACCGTCTGCCAGATAATTCGGTCGGGGGGTAACACTATAGTCCGCATTTGAATACATATTGTACCACCAGAACATATTGGCGCAGGTAAATGTATCATCTATAGATTTCATCCGATCCCAGATTTTTTCACCTTCAACCAGCTTGTTGCTTTGTCGCCAGAAATGTATCTCGCACTCATCCCTGAAATACCACCCATTGCCTACAATTCCGTGTTCGGCGGGTAATTTCCCGGTCAGGTAGGTAGACTGGGCTGTGCAGGTTACGGCGGGCAGTACCGGTTTGATGGCAGCCGCTCTCCCCTTATTCAGAAAAGACTGTATAAACGGAGTGTGTTCCCCAATGAGCCGCTTTGTCAGTCCCACCACATTTATAACCACTGTTTTCCTCATTCTCCAAGTTGATTTAGAACCCATTGAACCTCTCGGATGATCGAAGTGGAAAGCTCCTTTTTGAGATCGTCGGGCAGCACCTCCCAGGTATAAGTTTCAATTTCAAGATGCGCTGATACCATCCTATCGCGTAGTATATCAAAAACCTTAAGGATATGGTCTTGGGTGGAGAAGAGGGGACCGAATTTCGTAAGGAATACGGGCACATGAAAATGAGCTCTCAATTCGAAAAATTCGTTCTGCGCTGTCAGGACTTCAGGAAGATCCCTGTAGGTCCTGACCTCCGTCCCCAGCCGTTCCGTTACCTGATGCAAATATACAGGTTCATCAAAACGGGCAAGTGATCGCCAGACGGCATCATTATTTCCGGACTGACTGAGGATCTTCAGGGCGGCGCTCACCTGAATCTTCCCGATCTTGATTCCCGCACGGTCGAGTTTATCAAAGGTGATTGCCGGATCTTCGTACGCCAGAGAAAAATGGCAAATATCATAGCATATAGTGATATACCGCAGTATCCTACCCCTGGAAGTACTTGCATCTATTTCATGCCTATCCATTACGATGCCAGTGGCCACGGGGAGTAAAACATCTTCAAAAAAATGCAGAACATCTTTGGTATTCTCCAGAAGGCCATCAGGTTCAGGTTCTATATCGAGGTGCAGATACCTGCCCGTCTGCTCTTCCAGGCTGTGCAGGTGTAGAACAACCTCGGCCAGGTGAACGGCCGCTTTTTGTAATACCTCATCGGTCTCTTTTCCGGGCGCGTGCCAATGCTTATAGCTTACAGGCGATGTTGAAATGCCGCCTGTCATTCCCGCCGGAAGCAGAATAGCGAGCTGTTCAAAGAGTCTTTTGGTATAGGACACCCTGGCATAGGTTGTCCAGTCCGGAGTGTGTACATGATCCTTAACCTTTTCATTATGAAAGTTGCCATAAGGAAAACCGTTCATCGTAAAAACATAAATCCCCTCAAGTTCTAGCCAATCTCTAAAAATAGTCAGATGCTCCCCCAGACCGAGTTCTTCGCTCGCGGTGTTTGACAGACGAAGGCCGAGACCAAAAGGAATTTCAGGAGCAACTTGTTTCTTTATTCCCGGAACATACTGCTTTAGGTGATTGAATGTTGTTTTCCAGTCCTGGCCCGGATGAATATTTGTACAATACGTCAGATGAAACTGATCCCTTACCAACATAGGTTAAAGTACTTTTAGTTTCACACGATTATTTAAGGCGTGGATGGCCTCAAGCATCAAATCTTTGTCGATTTCGTGAACATCATGTTTCTTTCCTATTCCTTTGATGAGCGTAATGGTCAGTTGTCCGCCCAGATGTTCCCGGAACTCACGGATACCTTCCAGAAGAAGAGCCTTTTCCTTCTTACCTTTTACCGGGATTTGCAAATCGAATCCCAGTTGCTCCATTACCCCGATAATTTCTTCAAACGCCTCCTCATTAATTAATTTCAGAAGCTTTGCGTACATCAGATCCAGCGAGATTCCTCTCGCAACAGCCTCCCCGTGCCGCATCTGATAGCCGGTCATAAACTCCAGTTTATGTGCGGCCCAGTGACCAAAATCGAGTGGCCTGGAAGACCCACTCTCAAAGGGATCGCCACCCTGTGCAATATGTTGCATATGCATCTCGGCACACCGGTGGATGACATACTGCATGGTCTCCAGATCCCGGTACCTGAGTTGTCTGGTATGCTCACGGATATACCCAAAAAATTTGGCGTCTTGTATAAGGGCAACTTTGATTGCTTCAGCTACGCCTGCCATCCAGTCCCGTTGTTCAAGCGTTTTAAGAAATTCGGAATCATTGATGATAGCGTAGGGAGGCGCAAAGGTTCCAAGAAAGTTCTTTTTGCCAAAAATATTGATGCTATTCTTAACTCCGACTGCGGCATCATTTTGAGAAAGAACCGTGGTCGGAATACGGATCAACTTCACCCCACGATGTGCGATGGCCGCAGCGTAACCAGCCATGTCTATCACTGCACCGCCCCCAATGGCAATTACAAAGGAGTGCCTGCATATCCTGTTGGAATTAATCGCCTCAAGTACGCTGTCGACATGTGTTCCATTATTTTTAACCTCCTCACCTCCCGGAACTACCATACATCCAGTATAATCCAGCGCCGAAGGATGTTGATGGCAGTAAGCAGCAATAGCCTTTTCCAGACCGGGATGATGTACGAGCATCCCTTTATCTAATACAAAAAGAAGTTTTACCGCCGATCCTGTTTTAAAGGAAGTAATGATATCCAGAAAAAGGGGATTATCTATTGAGAACAACCCTGATGTAAAATAAAGCTGGTACCTGTAATTGACGGTAAATGATTGTTCTATGGTCTTGATTTTCATGATCACTAATTAGGTAACGGCAAACAATTTTGAGAGTGCCATGGACAACGGGAAAAGTAAAAGCACGCATATCCCGAATATCCATCCACTGAATCCTGCAGCAAGACAGGCATCAAGAATGATAATTGAAAGCACTCCTGAAATTACGGCCCTTTTAATATTTTCAGGGGAATTTTTATGGTAGGCCCGCCAAAGGGGGATACCTATCATTAGTACGAACAAGGCCAGGAACGGAACTACTTCCATTAATTTGTCTGTGCGATGCATGATCCTATAAACGCTTAAAATGACCCCTAAGTATAGAATACCGGCCCAAAGCAGATGCTGCTTATTGTTGCCATGTACCTCTCCCCTGCTGATCAGAGTTATTGCAAAGATATAAACCATAGGAATAACAGCATACAATGGTTCCGCCAATTCTCCGATTACGGACATTCCCAGAATCAGGTTGAGTCCCCGACAAATTCCCATATTCAGCGGACCCAGCACTACACTTTTCTTGGACAAGGCGTTGTACAACAGTATCATTAAGGCAAGAGTTCCGGCGAGCAGTCCGCTCAGGCCAGACACCCACGCGGCAAAAATAATACCCATCATAAGGAGAACACCCCCGAACAGACCGGCGGACGACTGGCTGATCAAGCCACTGGGAATAGGTCTTTCCGGTCTTTCCAAAACATCCGTAGAAAGGTCGAAGACATCATTTAAAACAACCCCCCCGGCATATAAAAAAACGGAGGATGCAACGAGGGTTATTAATTTCAGAAGGTATTGCCAATCCTCCCCGAAAGGTGCTTCAATAACAGATGTCAAGCCTGCAATCGCTGCACCCGCAAGGATATCAGCCATCGCCGTCGGCAGATTGGCAGGCCTGGTCAGACGAAGATAACCACCTAAGACAGCATTCATGCTATTTTATTTGGTCTGCGTCTACCCTGGGTTGTTGCCCTCGCAAAACACTGTTATCCTTGTATAATTGGGCCTGATTGATCCCTTTGGAACTCATCCAGTCTGCTTCTTTCATTTTCCCATTTTTCCCGTACGCCAGGAGGGCATTTGAATAGCAGGTTTTTATAACATCAGCTCTGGAGATTCCCTTTTTTAACATCAGTGAGGCAGTTTTCGGTACTGCGAGAGGATCACTGACACCCCAGTCTGCAGAACTGTCGATCAGGATGTGTTCGCTGCCGTACTTCCTTACAATCTCAACCATCCTCTCATTGCCCATTTTGGTATTGGGATAAATGGTAAAGGCAGCGATAAAACCCCGGTCTAAAACATCCTTAACCGTCTCTTCATTATTGTGATCTATGATTACATCGGAAGGATCCAGCCCATGTTCCAGGCAGACTTCCATACTCCGGATCGTTCCTGATTTTTTATCCCTGTGAGGGGTATGAATCTGTACCGTCATAGCCACTTCCTTTGCCAGCTCTAATTGCATCCTGAAATACTTATCCTCCGCGGCGGTCTGGTCGTCATACCCGATTTCCCCTATAGCTACCACATTTTCCTTGTGCAGGTAAAGGGGTAACAATTCTATTACCTGTTCTGCAAGGGGCTCATTATTGGCTTCCTTTGAGTTCAATCCGATGGTGCAGTAGTGCCGAATTCCGAACTGAGATGCCCTGAATGGTTCCCAGCCGACAAGACTGCTGTAGTAGTCCTGAAATGATCCCACCTGAGTTCTCGGCTGTCCAAGCCAAAAAGATGGTTCAATAATTGCTACAATGCCGGCGGCAGCCATGGCTTCATAATCATCCGTCGTTCGGGAAGTCATATGGACATGGGGGTCAATAAATATCAAATTATCTTCCATAAATCATTCTTTTAAATTAGTCCAGTTTATCGACTGGTTGGCCACATGCTCTGCAAGCTCCGGATATTTGGCCAGCAATGCCGCTGCCTCCGTATTTCCTGATTGAAAACAACATAAGGCGGCTGCATAGTTCTCGGCTTTGGAATTACTTTTCAGGAGATGTTCCATATCTTTTAGGAGGGCATCGCCAATAAATTTCGTGACAGGCCGCCAGAAAAGCGGATCGACCTCCCTCGACGCAGACCATCGCTCATGAGCATAGTCAGAAATAATTCGCGCCAGATCTTCATTCGCCCGCTCATCTACCTGCTCAATCCGTGAAAGATCCCGCTGCATAAAAGCGGCCTTCAGATACATCTGATTCCATTGATGTTCATTAAAATATTCGGCAGGATAAGGATTCTCAAGTGCTATCGCATCGAATACTGTAGCAATATTGGTTCGCAAGGCCTCCACGGCAGCTATTTTATATCGCTCGGGTTCAGGCAGGAGGATCAGGAATTTCAAAAAAGTAACGAGTTCCCCTGTATCAGCCACCTGGATCAGATTGGCAACTTTGGGACCAAAAATGGATGGATTTGTTTGCAGTAGGCTTACCAGTAAACCGATCCTTGCCAATTGCAGTATGTCCGCATTCTGTTTTTCCAGATAGGTTGTAAGTTGTGTAGCCTCAGATGGATATTCCACGGGCTGAGCGACCGCGACTTTTCCCGAGAGCAGGCTATAAACAGTATATAATTCCCTTCCGGATGGCTCGGAGACGATCACTTGTTGTTTCTCCTCCAACCAACTCAGGGTATCCGAAGGTACATTTCGGGCAACTATATTATGTAATTCTTTTGCGGTATCTAAAAATTGCATGAAACGCTGCTATTTTATGCCTGATATGAGTTTCACATTCCATTCATCTAAGCTGAATCAAATATATTAAGATATGTAGAAACTTGCCGCATTATTGGGATTTAATCCAACCAACACTGGTTTCATGATCGTTCATTTTATAGTTTTGCAAAAAAAAGATGCTGGGACTTAAGTTACCCACAGACCCTCGTTGGGTGAACATTGTTGAAAATAACATTGAAGAAATTTTAACGGATCATGCTTATTGCGAACAAAAAGCTGCCAGTACGGCTATTTCCCTGATTGTGTCCTTTCCGGAATACCCGGAACTGGTTATTCAGATGGTCGCGCTGGCAAGAGAGGAAATGGGCCATTTTAAAATGGTATATGACAAAATCCTGGCAAGAGGATATACAATGGGCCGAGACCGGAAAGATGGCTATGTACATGCTTTGACGGGTTTCTTTCCAAAAGGGGGTCCCCGCTCCGCACAGTTGATCCACAGGTTGCTCTATGCGGCGCTCATTGAAGCACGGAGTTGCGAGCGCTTCCGGTTATTATCGGAACAGCTGAACGATCAGGAACTTGCCGCTTTTTATCATGATTTAATGATCAGTGAAGCGGGCCATTATACATTATTTCTTACCATGGCAAGGACATATGGTGAAGTCGATGCCGTTAATGCCAAGTGGAAAGCTCTGCTGGAATTTGAGGCCGGGCTCATGAAAGATCTGGGCACTCATGAGAGCATCCATGGTTGATCAAACGACGGTTACTTTTGAGGTTGAAAGCCCCGGCGTCAGCAGGCCTACTTATGAGCGACAGGTCAAACCCTTTAAGGCAGACACGGATCAGGATTCCAGCTTCTTCAGATAATAATCGTACATATCAAACTGGGAGCGCACCCTGGTCTCTTCATTTATCCGATACTCATTATTCTGAGTTGCGTTAAACACGCGCGCCTTCACATTATCCGCCCACGAAATTTCAAAAGTATCAATCACCTCCTGTTTGATGTTTTCGTCATAGATCGGACATCCTACCTCTACCCTATTCTCAAGGTTTCGGGTCATCCAGTCGGCAGAAGAAATATAAACCTTAGGATTACCGCCATTTCCAAATATAAAAACCCTGGGGTGCTCCAGGAATTTATCCACCACACTGATCGCTTCTATATTCTCGCTCATTCCTTTCTGACCGGGAATCAGACAGCAAATTCCGCGAACGATCATCTGTATCCTTACACCGGCATTACTGGCTTCATATAGTTTGTCAACCATTTTATAAGAGGTCAGGCTATTCATTTTAATTTTGATATACGCCTCTTTGCCAGCCTTTACCGCCGCGATTTCTTTATCTATAAGATTTTTAAAAATATTCATTGTGTAATGCGGGGACATCACCAGATGCTTGTACTTATTAATCTTATAGGTTGTTTCGAAAAAGTCAAATACCTTATTCAATTCCTTCAGGATGGCTTCATGCGCCGTAAACAAGGTATAATCCGTATAAATCCGCGCAGTGTCCTCATTAAAATTGCCTGTACTGATAAAGCCATAACGCTTAATACCATTTGCCTCTTCGCGGTCAATAACACAAATTTTACTATGAACCTTCAATCCCCTTACCCCGAAAATCAGTTTAACACCTTCTGCCTGCAATTGCTCGGCATATCGTATGTTGGCCCTTTCATCAAACCGGGCCTGCAGTTCGATCTGCACCGTCACCTGCTTTCCGTTTTTAACAGCGTTGATAAGGCAGGAAGTGACCTGCGAATCATTTGCAAGCCGGTACAGGGTAATCTTTATACTGCGAACCTTGGGATCCAGTGCCGCATCCCGCAGGCATTTAATGACGTAGGAAAAAGTGTGGTAGGGTGCATACAGTAGATAATCACGCTCTGCAATGGCCTTCAGCAGATTCCCTTCCTGGCTCAGATCCTTCACAGGTAATGGCGCAATACGATCATAGAGTAAATCATTCCTCCCAAGGCTGGGAAATCCCATATAGTCTCTCCTGTTGTGGTACCTTCCTCCGGGGATAACACTGTCAGTTCCTTCAATATGCATTTTGTCCTTAAGGAACTTCAATGTATCCTTTTCTATTGACTGGTCATAGACAAAGCGCACAGGATCACTAATTTTCCGATGCTCAACACTTGAAGATATCTTCTCGATAAAACTCTTACTGAGGTCATTGTCAATATCAAGTTCCGCATCACGTGTGATCTTGATCATATGAGCAGAGATGGATTCAATTGAAAACATATTAAAAATACTCTTGAGGGAGTAGCGGATCAGATCATCAAGTAACATAATATAACTCTTCTCTCCATCCTTGGGTAATTCAATAAAACGGTCGATTCCTTTGGGTATTTCTATGAGGGCATATCGGGTATCATGGCCTGTGCCATTCTTTTCTGAATCCTGCTCCTGCACCACCATTTTGATAGCGAGATAGGCGGCTGTGTCCTTGAGCATGGGAAACTCTGCCAGATCATTCAGAATGATGGTGGTAAGAATGGGGCTCACCTTTTGAATGAAATAGGTTTTTACAAATTCCTCCTGTGTTTCATTCAGACCGGCTTCATTAACCATGAAGATATTCTTCACTTTGAGTTCCTTTTCTATACTCAGAAGCAAATTCTGACTGTCCGATTGTTGTTTTATTACAATTTGTGTGATCTGCTCCAGTAATACTTTGGCATTTTCACCTCCAAGCGCACTCTTCCCTGACTTCCCTGATTCAACAATACGTTTTACAGTGGCGTAACGCACCTTGAAAAATTCATCAAGGTTGTTAGAAAAAATGCCTAAAAAGCGCAAACGTTCAATAAGGGGGACGTTATTATCCGCACTTTCCTGAAGTACACGCTCATTAAAGCGAAGCCAGCTTATTTCGCGATTAATATATTTATTCTTTGATTTGATCATGTATCTAATTCTTTTGGAAACAGGGTCCGGGCTGTGGTGCCCTGCTGGATATCGTGCCATCGGTTGGCGCTGAATTGAAGATGGACAAGGCCGGCCGTGGGTACATTGTCAATTCCTACATTTCCCCATTCATTAGCGACCTCTGTAAAAGCGTGATTGTGCCCAAAAATAATGACAGTTTCAACCGAATCTTCCAGCGACCTGATAAATGCCATAACACGGTTCCCTGTAAAATCATATAATTCCTCAGTTACCTGAATTTTTTCTATCGGAAAATTAATCGCTTTCAAAAATATTTTGCAGGTGTGCAATGCCCGGGTGGCAGGACTGGAAAAAGCCCTGTCAATGTTTGGCATATTTTTTTTAAAGGCCGCGCCTACATTGCCCGCATCATTTACCCCCCTTTCAATGAGCGGACGTTGCCGGTCATCGAGAGGCTGATCCCAAGAGGATTTTCCGTGTCTGACAAGAATTAAATTCTTCATTTTTTTAATTTACTTTATCCTAAGCCGCTTCTTCCTTGTTATCAGTTGATCAATACCCCAGCCGCCGCTATAGTGCGGTGGCAAGCTACCGTCAAATGAGCGTCAGGGAGCCAACCGCTCCCTGGTCCATTCCGGTTCCTTATCTCTGATGAATCGTATTCTGTCATGAAGTCGATTTTTTCTTCCCTGCCAAAATTCAATGGAAACGGGCCTGACACAGTAGCCTCCCCAATGATCCGGCCGCCTGATGGATTCGTTCTTTGTTGTGTTCTTAAGTTCTTTTAAAGCCGCATCCAGGACCTCACGGGAGGCGATAACGGAGCTTTGGTCAGAGATAACTGCGCCAAATTTACTGCCTTGCGGCCTGGAATCAAAATATGCATCCGACTTATCGGAAGAAACCCGATCCGCAATTCCCTTAATGATCACCTGCCGTTCAATGGAAGGCCAGAAAAAAGACAGGCAGACCTTCGGATTTGCGCTTATAGCCATGCCTTTTTCGCTTTGATAATTTGTATAAAAAACAAATCCATCGCTACAGAATTCCTTAAGTAAAACTATGCGAGTCTTAGGATACCCGTCCGCCCCCATAGTTGCAACCGTCATTGCATTGGGTTCCTCTACACCTCCCTCTGCTTCCAACTCTTTAAACCAGGTAGTAAAAAGTTCCATAGGATTATCTGGGATGCCATCTTCTGAAAGGGCACTCTTCTCATATGATTTTCTATAATTTCCTAAATTCTTTGGCATGGCACAATATTGAAAAAACAAGATAAGCAAACTTTGGAAGAACAGGATGCAATATATGAGACGTCTAAATCACTTTTTCTATCTCTCAGATTCTGAATCCGGAACAACACCATTTGATTCGCTTTACACCTTCATCGGACGAAACAATTACCATTCAAATATTTTACCATCTTCGGCAAGTTCCACCTGCTCAAATATTGACATTGCTTCCTTCCTGAAATTCTCCAGACTTTTGTATCGGGTGGAAAAATGCCCGAGAATCAATTTACCGACCCCGGCAGCAAGCGCTAAGGAAGCCGCTTGACTTGCAGTGGTATGCCTGGTGGATGCTGCCAGATGTTTTTCAGAATCAAGAAAGGTGGCTTCATGGTAAAGCACATCAACCCCCTCAAGGCGCGAAAACAGCTGCGGCATATATGCCGTATCACTGCAATAGGCATAACTACGGGGGTTTGGAGGATCGAGGCTGAGAAGGTGATTGGGCAGTGTCCGCCCGTCCTCCAAGAGTACATCTTCTCCCTTTTTAATACTCGGAAACCAACTTTTAGGGATTCCATGCTTTGCCACTTCTACAATATTTAAAGTGCGTTGGGCCGGTTGCTCCCGAAAAAGGAATCCGTTGGTATATATCCTGTGATCCAGCGGTATTGTCTCCACCTTTACCTTTTCATCTTCAAAAATAACTGCTGGATCGCGTGATTTAAGTTCATGAAAGATCAAAGGGTAATTGGTCCAGGAATTTCCTAATTTCAATAATAAAGTAATAGCCTCACGAATGCCTTCCGGGCCGTACACGTGGAGTTCTTTGCCCCTGCCCAAAAGCCGGAAACTGGAAATTAGTCCCGGGAGTCCGAAAAAGTGATCTCCGTGAAGGTGAGAAATAAAAATATGGCTGATCCTGGAAAATTTGATTTTCTGTAGCCTTAGCTGAACTTGTGTTCCCTCTCCGCAATCAATGAGGAATAGATGATTGCCGATGTTCAGCACTTGTGCTGTGGGATTTGAAAATACCCTCGGAGTAGCGGCGTAACAGCCAAGTATATGTAGCCGCATATTTATGGCACGTTTCTAAATCGCAGATCCTCCAGCATTTCCGGAATACCATAACTGCTTTTAAATGTAAAGGCATATGGAGTCTCGCCATGTTCATTCATGTAGATCAGCCGGGCTCTTCCCTCCTGAGGCAGTGGAATGCTATTTTCCCGAACGTACCAGCAGGCCATATGCATGTCAGTCATTGCAGTAAACCATTCTTTCCGTCTACGAAGTACCTCCTTATGGGATGAATGGTAGGTAAATGCCGTAACTGCCTCTATGGATGACCATACAGACATATTTACTACAAGATATTTATCGTTAAATATTTCCACAGACAACTCACTGCCTGAGTCTTCTACAAGTCTCCATACAAAGCCCTGACTTTTTTCTGCAAGGAGATTGATCCGATCCAGATTGGCGACGAAATCTGCCATCATCGGGTGATCCAGTGGCTCCCGCATGCGGGCAATATTTATTTGTGCAAGATGATAGGTCATTACTGATGTCCTGAGTGATTTATGTAGCTATTCTACCTGTTAAAGTATCATCCCTGTATGATAGCATTGAAAAAGGTTAATTCCAAGTCAAATTTTTATGAATATCCCTGGTTACAGCACATTACTTCCATACAAAAAAAAGGACAACCAGTGAATAATTAAAGCTCAAGGTCCCTTTCAATTTCTTCCATTTCTATGATATCCCTGGCTTCCTGAAGTGTTGGCGCCACACAAATATGGTCTGGTAAATCGGAGTAATGTAGGGTATCGGTGACCAGAACAAAAGATTTGCCAGACTTACGGTGGGCATCTGACAATTGAAGGAATACCAACAGCTCGTCGGATTTTAAAGTGGAAAAGGAAGAGAGGTTGATAATAATATGGTCATTTCTAATGCCGCTATAGGATTCATTCAGGTTTTTTAAAAAGGTCTGCAGGGAAGCATTTTCCTGAAAGACCACAGTAGTATTGCCTTCCTTGTCAAATATCATCACAATCTATTTAATTTTTGAAGCGAGTAAATAAATCACTGCCATACGAATGGCCACTCCGTTTTCCACCTGATTCAGGATAATAGATTGTCTGGAATCGGCCACATCACTGGTTATTTCCACCCCGCGGTTGATAGGTCCAGGGTGCATGATCACAATTTCCTTTTTCAGATTGTCCAGAAGTACTTTATTGATCCCGTACTGTCTAGTATATTCTCTGGTGGTAGGAAAGTAGCTGATATCCATTCGCTCATTCTGAATCCGAAGCATGTTGGCTACATCACACCAATTCAGTGCTTTCTTCAGGTCGGTTTCAACCTGTACCCCAAGTGACTCAATATATTTGGGAATCAAGGTAAGCGGACCGCAGACCTTTACCTGGGCCCCCAGTAATCTAAGCGCGAAAATGTTTGAAAGCGCCACTCTGGAATGGAGGATATCTCCGACAATCACTATTTTTTTCCCTGCCACTTCCCCCAGTTTTTCGCGAATCGAATAAGCGTCAAGCAACGCCTGGGTTGGATGTTCATGTGTTCCGTCACCCGCATTTATGATGGCTGCACTGACATACTTGGACAAAAAAATTCCAGCTCCGGGATTGGGATGCCTCATGACAACCATGTCCACCTTCATAGACAGAATGTTGTTTACAGTATCAATCAGGGTTTCTCCCTTTTTCACGGAGGATTGAGAGGCGGAAAAATTCAGAACGTCAGCCGACAGGCGCTTCTCTGCCAATTCAAATGAAAGCCGAGTTCTGGTGCTGTTTTCGAAGAAGATATTGGCTATCGTGATGTCGCGAAGTGAGGGAACCTTCTTTATGGATCTGTTGATCACCTCTTTGAAGTGATCCGCCGTTTTGAATATGAGCGCCATATCCCTTTCATTCAGATACTTTATCCCTAATAGGTGGTTTACGCTCAACTCGCTCATCTGGATGGCCTCTCCTTTCTATTGATTAAAAAATGAATACTAAAACACTTTCCGCTTATGTCCAGATCTTCATACATCTCGTGCTTTTTACCGACGGGGACTTTCGTCATTTGTTAATGAGATAAATAATATCCTCCCCGTCATTTTCAGCCCATAACACCTTAACCTTTTCCTCATTGATCGCATCCACCTGTCGCCCCCTGTAATTGGGTTGTATGGGTAAATGTCGACTAAAGCGGCGATCGATCAGGGTGAGCAATTCAATATCCCTGGGTCTGCCAAAAGATTGCAGCGCTGTTAATGCCGCCCGGATACTCCTCCCGGTATATAACACATCATCAATTAGGACGACATTTTTTCCTTCTATGAGAAAGTCAATCCTGGTACTGCTTGCCTCTAAAGTTTTATCAGCCCTTCTGAAATCGTCGCGGTAAAATGTGATATCCAGTAAGCCCAGCGCAATCTGCTTCACTCCGTAATCAGTCTGCAGAATGGAAGAGAGTCTTTGGGCTAGAAAAGTGCCCCTGGGCTGTAGTCCGATAAGAACCGTATCCTTAAAATCCAGATGATTTTCTAAAAGTTGACAGGCAAGTCTGTGCAGGATGATGTGAATCTCTTTGGAAGAAAGCAGCACTTTTTGACTCATAGGTTCGGGAACCAACACTTCTACGGGGCTAAAATACGGATTTCTGTTATAAAGTATACTCCGGAAAGTGAAAATGTGATAACCCTCATTGTTGGTCCCGGAAAGGCTGCAACCTCTTTGGTAAGTAACAGATGTGCCATGAAAAAGCCTCCCTATCTCCGACAAATTGTATAGGGAAGGCTTTATTTTTCAAACAGTTAAATATATTATCTTAAATAATTAAATTATAAACCCGGCAGTAAACTGAAAAGTTCTTTGTCCAATTGTGGTTCCACCTTACAATCGATATCTAAATGCATGGTAGCTGTATTTTGACTAGTATAGGCCGGCCATTCAGGCAGGCCCTCATGGTTAGGGTTTCCTGTTTTTGCAAAACGGATCCAGGCTTCGCTGACTTTTGCCGCCAGTGCCCTGGCATCACTGCCCCCGCCTGTCATCTGTATACCCCGATCAATGGTGTTAAAAACAAATGGCAATTCCATGCAGTGTAACGATTTGTATTTGCCATCAAAAACCGGGGATTGCCAGGTAAACAGATACATATACACATCTGCCCCATCTTTCAGACCTGATTTTATATCGGCCTGTGATACGGCGCCGGGCCTGAACATCATATCTATATCGATCAGGTCGGTAGGAAGTGTATCGGACGGATAGGCTTTTCGTACTGCCGTGAGGTAAGCATCGGCTTTTGACTTGTAACGTTCTCGGATAAATGCCATAACCTCTTCTTCTGAGGCGTTCCTCATAGCCGCATTGGCAAATGGGGCAAACTCATTCTTTACGGTACCTATGAGAAGTGGAATATTTCGTGATAATTCATAGGCCTCAGGTGAAGACACCTGATAAGGCAGATCACTACCATCCAGACTGGGTCCCCAGTTGAGTCCGAATCCTATGGTTGGTTTTCCAGCGGCAGTTCGTTTCTTCTCAATGGTTTTAAGAGCGGCCGTGCTCGCCTCGCTAAGGATGGGGAAAGGAATAGTTGCCAGGGAATCGACCTGTTGCGGCGTAAGTCCAAGATTAGCGAGTGTTTCTGCAGCAATTTCCCTTGTCGATTCACGGTCGAGAACCGCCGCCCGAAAGGCCCCGCTCTGATTCACCGCTTTATGAAAAAGCCCTTTTGCCGCCGGCATCGCCATAAGTGTATTCACTTTAGCTCCCCCACCGGATTGGCCAAATATGGTAACATTTCCAGGGTCTCCGCCAAATCCTGAAATATTGGTTTTTACCCATTCCAGAGCAGCAATAATATCCAGCATGCTGGAATTTGCCGAATGCTTATACTTTTCACCGTAGGCAGAAAGATCCAGAAAACCAAGGACATTCAGTCTGTGATTAATCGAAACCACAACAACATCTCCCTGTTTGCTTAGATTCTCTCCGTCTGTAGATGGCAATTCCTGGCTGGAACCCGAGGTAAATCCACCCCCGTGGATCCAGAATAAAACGGGACGCTTCACGCCATCGGCTATACCGGGGGTCCAGATATTTATCCGCAGACAGTCTTCATTGGGATACCCCCAGTCATGGTCAAAAACAAATTCGGGCTCGTCCTGAACCACTGTGGTTGGTTCCATTAAGGGAGCAACCGGGCCATAGCTGGTCGAACTGCGTATCCCTTCCCATTTTTCCACTTTAAGGGGGGGCATAAACCTTTCGGCCTGAGCATATGGGATCCCCTTGTAAATATAGGTACCTTCATGTATAAAGCCGCGTACCTGTCCTGATTCGGTTTTGGCAACCGCAATATTCTCCCCCGTCTTTATTTCAGACTGTGCTGAAATGATCCCGACATGCAGGGTGGTGAAGAATAGTAAAATTCCTGTTAGTAGCTTTGGTAATCTAAATGTTCTCATATTAAATTATTTGTTTAATTTATTAATGTATTTACCTGATTTAAAGTAATTTGAATTATTATTATATCTCTGAGTGGGGTTTTAGGAGAATAGCCATGCTTCAGCGATCCATGGGTCGAGGTTTAAAACTATAGAGATAAGGGGCCTTATGCGGCTTTCCGGAAAATTGCTTTTCCATCCTTTCAAGGATGTCCAATCCAAGTATCTTTCGCTGGAATGTAGTTCGTCTCAATTTTTCTCCAAGTATGACCTCATATACCTGTTGCAACTGGCGCATTGTAAACTTTCGGGCCAGCAGATTCCTCCCGGCCAGATGCGTTTCAAGGTTACCTCTGAGGGTACGAAGGGCCGCCTTGACGATTTTTGTATGATCCATCATGAGTTCCGGCAATTCTTCAATGGCATACCAGTTAATTGAATCTGAAAGGCTGTCCGGTTCGGGCTTGACATCATCGTAGTTGATAAGGGCATAATAGGCTATGCTAATAAACCGGTCCAGAAGCCAATATCCCTCATCTACGGAGTAGCCATTGGCAGTCAAAATCCTTTTCATATGATCAGGAGAAGCCCTCCGGACATCTCCGAAAGTATAAAATTGTTCAAGAAAAAGCTGGTCAATGCCGGTGCGCGCTTTCACTCCCCTGCTCACCGAATGATCCAAATCTTCTCCACGAGGTATAAAACCTCCGGGAAGGGCATAAAGTCCGGTATTGTGATATTCAAGAAGGAGGATCTTTAATTGAGATCCGTTGAATCCAAAAATGACTGCATCATAGGCTATATGTGGCAGGTAATCCGTCAAGGAAGGAAGTACTTTACTATTCTTAGAAGCCAAAGATTTGAATATAATTGAGAAACAAGATACAACAAAGTTCATTTATTGCCACAAAATGAGACAATATATTTTATTTTAGCCGCCCCATCCATACTTAGGCATAATCGTGAGCATGAAGAAGGTCACCTGGTGGAATTCTTAACAAACAATTAACCAAAAAGGATTAAACCCTTCCCGCTGTTTCCTATCAAAGACTCTTGTTAAGAGATTGCTCTGAAATCTCCATCTAAAAACAAATGTTGCACATGAAGCTATTATTATCCACTACCCTCCTGTTTTCTTTACTATCTCTCAGCGCCCAGAATAGAAACAATGAAACCACTGAGACCGTTAGCATAACTGGAACCGTCCTGGATCAAGACAATAACATACCGTTGGAATACGCCACCCTCGTTTTACAGAGCGTTGACAATCCCGAAAGTGTTACGGGAGGTATTACCGATGCCACGGGAAAATTCAATGTTCAAACTCCCGCGGGTCGTTACAATATCAGTGTGGAGTATATTTCCTATATCAGTTATAAACTTAACGACCAGAACCTGACCGAATCCAGAGATCTTGGAACCATTACGCTGCAATTAGATGTGGCCCAACTGGAAGGCGTTGAAGTAGTGGGCGAGAAAACAACTGTGGAAGTCCGGCTAGACAAAAAAATCTATAACATCGGGAAGGACATCACAACCAGCGGAGGCAATATCAGTGATGCTTTAAATAATATTCCATCAGTGACTGTAGATGTTGAGGGAGCCATCAGCCTCAGAGGAAATGAAAATGTCCGTATCCTCATTAATGGTAAACCTTCTGCCCTTGCCGGTTTTGGATCCACCGACGCTCTAAGACAACTCCCGGCTGATGCCATTGAACGGGTTGAAGTGATTACGAGTCCCTCTGCGCGTTACGATGCGGAAGGCACAGCCGGAATTCTTAATATTATCCTCAAAAAGGAAAAAACGCTCGGCCTCAATGGTTCTGTAACTACCAGTATTGGCTGGCCCATTACCAGCCAGGTAAATGCGAATTTGAATTTGAGAACGAATAACTACAATGTGTTCACCACCCTGGGCTATTCCTATCGTGAACCTCCGGGAAACGCATTCTTTGATAACCGTTATACTGCGGGCGATTTCAGCAGGATCATCGAAGATAGAGATATTCTGAGAAGAGAACAGGGGTACAATATCAATCTGGGGATTGAATATTTTCTTACGGAGGAATCTTCTCTGACCGGAAGTGTTTTTTCGCGTATTTCAGATGAACTGGATAATACGGAAAACAACAGCCAACGCTTTGTAGGAACAACTCTGAACAGCAGGACCTTCCGGAATGAAGCGCAGAATGAAGATGACCAGCAATACCAGCTTTCGGTGAATTATACCAATAATATAGACGAAAACGGTCATAAGCTCACTGCTGACTTACAATATTCCTATGACAATGAGGATGCCTTAACGACCATCCGGGAAGAGAATTTATTTCCTGATAACAACTTACTGGCCAGGGAGGATGTCATTGTAGCAGAAATACAGAATGAGTTTCTGATCCAGGCTGACTATGTACTCCCGTTGGAGGACACCCAGTTTGAAGCAGGATTCCGCGGGAATTTTGAACAGGAGGTCAATGACTATCGTCTCGATACCCTCAACCAGAACACTGGTCAGTTTGTGATCAATGAGGAACTCTCCAATGAATTTACATATGATGAGAACGTCAGCGCGCTGTATTCACAGTATGGAGATAAATTTGGAAAATTTTCCTACCTCCTTGGGCTGAGACTGGAAAATACACAGTTAAAGGGTGCAGTTGCTTCAGATTTTGACCTTACGGCATTACAGGAATCACTCGGAGATGAAGTGGCCTTGAATTTTAATAAGAATTATCTGGGTCTGTTCCCCACGATCAATCTGATCTTTGAAATGGATGAGGAAGAAAGCATCAGTGTTGGATATAACCGGCGTATTAACAGGCCACGGGGCTTTTTTATTAATCCCTTCCCATCCAGATCGAGCCGAACCAATATTTTTCAGGGAAATCCAAATTTGGACCCTGCCTTTGCCAATGCCTTTGACCTGGGGTATTTAAAACGTTGGCCGAAACTCACACTCACCTCTTCTGTTTATTATCAACGTGAGTCGAATTCCTTCGAGGTGGTACAGGAAGAAACAGGGGAGATTACCTCGGACGGCATCCGGATTATCCGTTCTATTCCGATCAATCTTTCAACCAATGAACGTATTGGTGCAGAAGCTGGTATTCTGTACAATCCAACAAAATGGTGGCGGCTCAACAGCAGCTTTAACTTTTTTCAATTTGCCTCTGAAGGTACTTTCGGCGGTGTGGAATACGGAACAGAGAATAACAGCTGGTTCACCCGCTTCAGTTCCAAAATAACGCTTCCCGGCAAAGTGGACTGGCAAACAAATGGCTTTTTCAGCGGCCCGAGACAAAATGCACAATCCAGGAGCAAAGGAATATTTTCTCTGGATCTTGCCTTTGCAAAGGACGTGTTGGGTGACAAGGGTACTATTTCATTAAACATCAACGATCTTCTAAACTCGAGGAAAAGGCAAACCTTTACGCAAACGCCCTTCTTTACTTCTGACAACGAATTTCAATGGAGGGAGCGTCAAATCACGATGACCTTCATCTACAGGATCAACCAGAACAAAGAAAAAAGCAGGCAACAACGGCAGGATGGAGAAGACGATCAGGAGTATTAAAACCTTTCCTTGATGTTGTCTTTCCCTGGAATCCCGCCAATGATGACGAAATGCATTCTCCTCCGACTGCTGCCAAGCCCACCGGCTTTACGGCTGTCGTCAACATGGACCAATAAAAAACCCCCGGGCTCGGACGCGTCGGGGGTTTTATAATTATTGGAACGGAAACTTACTTTTTCTTATTGGCTTCCATTTTATCCTTCAGGGCCTGTAACTGTTCATTGGCATCCCCAAGGGTAGGCTTCGATTCTTCCGCGGATTCTGCTGCCTTTTTACTGGCCGCCCGGACATTGCGCTGCTCTTCTTCCCTGAAAATGGCTGTATGACTTGCCACAACCCGTTTGAACTCCTTGTTGAATTCAATGATCTTAAATTCGGCTTCTTCTCCTTTGTGGAGCTTTTTGCCATCTTCCTTTTCCATATGCCGTTGCGGAACAAAGGCAGTTATATCCTCGTTGAATTCAATCACCGCTCCTTTATCAACCACCTCTGTAATGGAGGCCTTATGGACAGTCCCCAGCGCAAATTCCTTCTCATACTTATCCCACGGATTTGCTGTGGTCTGCTTGTGGCCCAGGCTCAATTTACGACCTTCCACATCCAATTCGAGTACTTCCACTTCCAGAGTATCACCCACCGCCACGAATTCGGACGGATGTTTAATCTTCCTGGTCCAGGACAGGTCAGAAATATAAATAAGTCCGTCTATCCCTTCCTCCAGCTCAAGGAAAACTCCGAAATTGGTAAAGTTCCTGACAATTCCCTTCTGCCTGGATCCTACAGGATACTTCTTAGTAATGTCTGTCCACGGATCCGGAGCAAGTTGCTTCATTCCAAGTGACATTTTCCGGTCTTCCCGGTCAAGGGTAAGGACGACCGCTTCCAGTTCATCCCCAACCTTTACAAAGTCCTGCGCTGATCGCAGGTGTGTAGACCATGACATCTCCGAAACGTGAATCAGGCCTTCTACACCTTCTGCCACTTCCAGGAAAGCTCCGTAGTCTGCAATGACTACCACCTTTCCTTTTACCTTGTCACCTATTTTAATTTCATCTCCAAGGGCATCCCAGGGATGTTTTTCCAGTTGTTTCAGTCCCAGTTGTATCCTCGATTTATTATCATCAAAATCCAGAATGACCACATTGAGTTTCTGGTCCAGTTCCACCACCTCGTTCGGATGATTGATCCTGCTCCAGGACAAATCGGTAATATGCACCAATCCATCTACGCCTCCAAGATCAATAAATACCCCATAGGAGGTAATATTTTTCACCACGCCTTCAAGGACCTGGCCTTTTTCGAGCTGGCTGATAATCTCTTTCTTCTGTTCTTCAATGTCAGCTTCTATCAACGCTTTATGTGAAACCACCACATTTTTGAATTCATGGTTGATCTTGACCACCTTAAATTCCATATTCTTACCGACATACTGGTCATAATCGCGGATGGGTTTTACATCAATCTGTGACCCCGGTAGGAAAGCCTCAATGCCAAAAACATCAACGATCATTCCGCCTTTGGTCCTGCATTTCACAAACCCGGTCACCACTTCTTCCTTATCATGGGCCGCATTCACTCTGTCCCAGGCCATAATGGTCCTGGCCTTGCGATGTGACAGTACGAGCTGACCGCTTTTATCTTCACGAATATCAATGAGCACTTCCACCTTGTCACCCACTTTCAGGTTCTGATTGTAACGAAACTCATTCAGCGAAATTACGCCTTCTGATTTGGCATTAATATCGATAATCGCTTCACGATCAGTAATATGTGTAATAGTCCCTTCAACAACTTCCGCATCTGCGGTGTCCACAAAGTTCTCCGTCACTAATTTTTCAAATTCCTCAAGTTTGGCCTCGTCAACACGCTCGATGCCCTCCTCATACTTATCCCAGTCGAAATTCGCCAGAAATTCCTGTGGATTCTCTTTTTTAGCAGGAACTTTTAATTCTTTGGTAGCCTCAGCGGTTTGTTCCACCTCAGTTGTTGCTTTTTCTTCAGCCATATGCCGATTTTTTTTGTATTCTTCAGGGTATCCAAGAGTTAAACGCTGCCGGAAGAAGTTGTTTATATCATTGCTATCCCTTTATTCTCTTGTTTATTCGTTAAAAAGGCTTGCAAAAATACAATTAAATAATTGTTTTACCAACCCATCATCACGCCCTGCCTGCATTTTCTTCGAATTCTATGTTTTAGTGGTTATTTTGTATGGGAATTTGTATCTTCCACCTGCTTTGAACTAATTTTAAATTCAACAAATATGAGTGTAAAATCGAAATATCAACCTGTCCTGGATCTGGGAGAAAAACTGGGTATTAAAGAGGGTAATGTCACGGAAGATAATGGCGTCCTTACTGTAAAAGGCCAGGCAAAAACCCAATACGAAAAAAATCTGCTATGGGATAAGATTAAGGAGATCGGGGGTCAGAATCCGACTGACCTGAAAGCCAATATTACGGTGGCCGATAGCTCCGTTTATCATCGGCATACAGTAAAGAGCGGCGAATCCCTGAGTAAAATCGCCAAAAAATATTATGGGGATCCGATGAAATACAAACAGATCTTTACTGCCAACAGCGGGATACTTAAAAACCCGGACGTTATTCATCCGGATCAGGTCCTTGTCATTCCTAATCTGTAAATTATTTCCTGTCCGGGGAGGGTACTGCCCGGACAGGTATCAGTTTTTGCCTTCAATGACCCTCTTGGCGAAATGGTATATCCTTTCAAACTGCTCGGTGTGACTCATATCTCCATTGTCAAATTCAATGGCATCCGGTGCCTTTCTGAGTGGTGAAAATTCCCTGTTGGAATCAATATAATCCCGTTCTTCAACATTTGCTTTCACTTCATTATAATTAACCGCTTCCCCTTTATCCCGGAGTTCCTTATACCTCCTTTGCGCCCGTATTTCTGATGAAGCGTTCATAAATATTTTCAATTCGGCTTTGGGAAAAACCACGGTACCAATATCTCTTCCATCCATCACAATTCCTTTCCCCCTCCCCATTTTTTTTTGCATTTCAACCAACTTATAACGCACCTGTTCAATCGCTGCAACCTGGCTCACATACCGCGAAACGTCAAGGGTTCTGATTTCATTTTCCACATTTTCCCCATTGAGAAACATTTCGGAATACCCGAGGGCTTCACTATACCTGAATTGCAGATCGATTTTGGGAAGGAGGTGCACCAGTGCGCTGATATTCTGTCGCTCCGGCCCGATGAAATGATTGCGCAGCGCAAAAAGGGTGATCGCCCTGTACATGGCACCAGTATCTATATAGATATACCCCAGAGCTTTGGCAAGTTGCTTGGCAAGAGTACTCTTGCCGGTGGATGAGTAACCGTCAATGGCTATGGTTATTTTTCCCATTTTCTAAAAATAGAGAGAAAAGATGGAAAGCCCTTCATTGGGTATCGAATTTACGAAAGGTGTCCATGGCATTTGCAGCAGCCTGACCACACATCGAGGTATCGCCATTACAAAACAGCCATAGCGCACTCCAAATACCTAATCAGAGTTTTTTGGCGTTCTTAACCGACTGATCTGTCAGGGCGATAGCGATAACCTCGCTCATTTCACTTACATAATGGAATTCAAGACCTTTCAAATACGATTCCTTGATCTCAGCAATATCCTTCCTGTTGTCGGAACAGAGGATGATCTCGCGTATCCTGGCCCTTTTGGCAGCAAGAATTTTTTCCTTAATTCCTCCAACCGGGAGTACCTTTCCCCGAAGGGTGATTTCTCCCGTCATGGCGATGCTCTTCTTGACCTTTTTTTGGGTGAAAAGTGAAGCCAGGGAGGTAAGCATGGTAATTCCCGCACTGGGACCATCCTTGGGCGTAGCGCCTTCCGGAACATGGATATGCACATTATATTTGTCAAATACGGCAGGATCCAGCCCAAAACGCTCTGCATTGGATTTCAGATACTCCATTGCGATAGTAGCAGATTCTTTCATTACTTTTCCAAGATTCCCGGTAATATTGAGATTGCCTTTTCCTTTGGAAAGTATGGATTCAATAAAAAGGATGTCCCCGCCCACACTGGTCCACGCAAGACCGGTAACCACCCCGGCCACTTCATTGTTCTCATATTTATCCCGGTCCATTCTGGGAGGTCCGAGAACCTTTTCGATATCTTCATTGGATACCCGCAGATCGTAATCTTCTTCAATAGCAATGGATTTGGCAGCATAACGCACCATTTTGGCCACTTGCTTTTCAAGACCGCGAACTCCTGATTCACGAGTGTATCCTTCCACAATTCTTTCAAGTTGCTTTTTGCCAATTTTGAGATCCTTTGATGACAGTCCGTGTTCAGAAAGTTGCTTGGGAAGCAGGTGTCGCTTTGCGATCTCGACCTTTTCCTCAATAGTATATCCAGTCACATTGATCACTTCCATACGATCCAGCAGCGCCGGCTGAATATTGGAAAGGTTATTGGCCGTGGCAATGAACATTACCTTGGATAAATCATAGCCCATTTCAAGAAAATTATCATGAAAATCACTGTTCTGTTCCGGATCCAGAACTTCCAGCATGGCGGAGGAAGGATCCCCCTGATGACTGTTGGAGAGTTTATCCATTTCATCCAGAATAAAGACCGGATTAGACGTTTTGGCTTTTTTGATATTCTGAACGATTCTCCCGGGCATGGCTCCTATGTACGTCTTACGGTGGCCACGGATCTCTCCTTCATCTCTGAGCCCTCCCAGAGACATACGCACATACTCCCTGCCCAATGCTTCTGCGATTGATTTACCCAGTGAAGTCTTTCCTACCCCCGGCGGACCATAAAGGCAGAGGATAGGTGATTTCATGTCATTCCGCAATTTTAGAACGGCCAGATACTCAATGATCCTGCGTTTGACATCTTCAAGACCGTAATGGTCCCTGTCCAAAATTTTCTGCGCCCTTTTCAGGTCAAATTTATCTTTGCTATACTCATTCCAGGGGAGTTCAAGGATCAGGTCCAGATAATTTCGTTGAATGGAATATTCCGCTACCTGAGGATTCATTCTCTGCATCTTGGCCAATTCCCGATCGAAATGCTCCCCAACTTTTTTACTCCATTTTTTCTTTTTAGCCAAAAGCTGCATTTCCTGAAGTTCTTCATCATAGGAAACCCCGCCCAATTCTTCCTGAATTGTTTTCATCTGCTGGTGCAGAAAGTATTCACGCTGTTGCTGATCCATGTCATTACGGACCTTTGACTGGATATCATTTTTCAATTCCAGTTTTTGCATCTCCACGTTCATATATTTTAGTGTGGTAAGTGCCCTCTCCTGAAGATTGCTGATTTCCAGCAACTGCTGCTTTTCCTGAACGGAAAGGTTGAGGTTGGATGATACAAAGTTGATCAGGAAGGAATTGCTCTGGATATTTTTAATGGCAAATGCGGCTTCACTGGGAATGTTCGGATTATCCCTAATAATGCGTAACGCCAGTTCCTTTATAGATTCAATGATGGCTTTGAACTCCTCACTGTGGAGTTCCGGTCGCACCTCAGTAGCCTCCCTGATGGTGGCATTCATATAAGGCTTTTCCGTTAGTATCTCCGCAATTTCGAAACGCTTTTTTCCCTGTATGATCACTGTAGTATTCCCATCAGGCATTTGAAGGACCCGAAGAATCCTTGCCACTGTGCCCAGCGTATTGATATCTTTAATCCCAGGGTTTTCCACAACTTCGTCCTTCTGAGAAACCACCCCGATGACCTTTGACCCGTTATTCGCGTCCTTGATCAGATTGATGGATTTATCCCTCCCGGCAGTAATAGGAATTACTACCCCGGGAAACAATACCGTATTGCGCAGGGGCAGGATAGGTAAAGTTTCAGGAAGCCCTTCATTGTTCATTTCTTCCTCGTCTTCGGCCGTCAACAAAGGAATAAGATCTGATTCATCATCTATTCCCTGTAACGACATATTGTCAAAATTTATAAAGTTCGTCTCTTCCATATATATATTTTCAGTCATTCTGTCATAATCCAACAGCATCTCTGCGGATACCAATTACGGCAGATCGAACGAAAGGTCCTATTTTTCAGTGTCTGCGAACCAATCGCGCTTGAGAAGTACAAAATATCGGGTCAATTCTTATGCCAAGAACCGTAAGATTATTAAAAAAACTGTAACATTCACTAATTTCGGTCATCTCTACAACAAACGCATTACTTTTTGAGCCAATATTTAAAAAATACTGAAGCCCTTATAACGGGATGCTTGGAGGGGAACCAACGTGACCAACTGGAAATTTACAACCGGTATTACAAAGCGATGTTCAACACGGCGCTTCGGATTGTTAAGGACATCGCGGAAGCAGAGGATATCATGCAGGAATCATTCCTGAATGCCTTTACCAAACTTGCTATGTACAAAGGGGATGTTGCCTTCGGTGCCTGGTTAAAAAGAATTGTCGTTAACAATAGTATATACCATTACAGAAAGCGGCAAAAGAACCAGGAAACAAGTCTCGGTGATATAATGTACAAGGTCGAAGATAAGGATGCAGTTGTTGCCGATCATGGGGAAACAGAACGAAAGGCTCAAAAAGTGCTGCTAGCCATGAAAGGTTTAAAGGACAATTACAGAATTTCTTTGACCTTACATTTAATCGAAGGATATGATTATGAAGAAGTAAGTTCTATCATGGATATAAGTTATGCCAACTGCAGGACGACCATTTCGCGAGCAAAGGAGAGCCTGAGAAAAAAAATGATAAATGTCTGAAACATGCAAGAAGAAGATTTAGAAGGATTGTTTGAGGAATTGCGGGATTCATTTGATTACGAAGAGCCGGAAGAAGGTCATAGGGAACGCTTCATCGCAAGGCTACATCCAGATTCGCGCCTGGTGAAACCCGCTTTAAAAAGGATTGGCCAATGGAAAATCGCCGCCATTGCAGCTTCTCTTGTTATACTGGTGACTCTGGGGATTGGATTTTTGCAAAGTCGTCCTTCTTTGGAACAACAGCTGGCCAGATTTTCGCCTGAAATTTCCGAATCCCAATTGTATTTCGCCAGCCTTATTGAGGAACAGGTAAAGGAATTACAGCTTGAAAACTCTCCGGAAACAAAGCAATTGATTGAAGACACCCTGCTACAGATGAATAAACTGGAAAAGAACTATCAAAGTCTTGAACAGGAACTCTTCAATGGTGGCAACAGCAAACTCATCCTCAGCGCCATGATCACCAATTTTCAAACGAGAATGGACTTGCTGCGGGAGGTAATGAACAAAATAGATACCATTAAAAATTATAAATCCTATACTGATGAAAATATCACTATTTAAAAACGCTTATGTATTCTTAATGCTCATCCCGGCTCTTCTGACAGCCCACGAGGGGGATCTCAAGGGCAAATACACCAAGGAGAAAACCATAAAAAAGGAATTTTCCGTAAGTTCCGATGCCCTTTTGAGAGTGGACAACAGCTATGGAAACCTCACCCTTACTTCCTGGAATGAAAACCGGATTGTGATTGAAGTAAATATAAAGACCAGCGGTAATAATGAAGATAAGGTACAGCAAAAGCTGGACGATATTACAGTGGATTTTGAAGCCAGTAATTCTTCAGTTGGTGCAAAGACGAATTTTAATAAGGATCGCGGAAGCTGGGGCTGGAACTGGGGCAATAATAATGTTAATATGCAGGTGAATTATACGATTAAAGTGCCGGTAAAAAACAGCGTACACCTGAGTAACGATTACGGAAATATCAACCTTGATCGAATTGACGGATACGCTAAAATAAGCTGCGATTACGGAAGGCTTGAAATCGGGGAATTGAGGGGCCGCAATAACCAGCTTAATTTTGATTATACCTCCAAATCCACCATCGGTTATATCCACAGTGGTCAGATCTCCGCAGATTATTCAGGATTCACCATTGAAAAGGCAGGTGACCTGGATATCAGTGCTGATTATACGGATGCTACCATCCTGAAAATGGGGAACCTCAAGTACTCCAGCGATTATGGAAATCTTGATGTCAGAGAAGCCGGGAGTATTACCGGTCAGGGCGACTATATCAATGTTAAGCTTGGCACCTTGCATGGAAATGTATCCGTTACCGCCGACTATGGTTCCATCAAAATTGACAAGATGGCGGCAGATGCCGGAAATATTGAAATCAACACCGATTACACCGGCATCAAAATCGGATATGATCCTGGATATCATTTTAATTTTGAAATCACTACTGAATATGCCGGCGTGGACGGTATTGATAATTTTGATGTAAGCATCAGCAAGGAAAAATCCAGTCAGCGGTATTATAAAGGTTTTTATGGAGATTCGGGCAGCGGAAATATGATTTTAATCACCAGTGACTACGGCAGCATTTCATTCAACCAATAAATAAATCATACAAAATTACTACTATGAAACAATTAACTACACTTGTCCTTGCAACCCTTCTCGCGACAACCCTCAACGCCCAGTGGGGCAAGAAAATCAAAGGTAACGGTGATATGGTCACCGTTGAAAGATCGACGGGTGATTATGAATCCGTAGCCATATCCGGATGGTTTGACGTTGAACTGACCGAAGGTTCCGAAGGGGAAATAACGATCC
>JBGTMS010000183.1:0-38993 GCA_041743425.1 Zeaxanthinibacter sp.
ATCTCCTGCTACGCTGATCTCAAGATCCATCTGTCCGTGTCTGGACAACTGATCGAGCATATGGTCAAAAAATGCAAGGCCCGTGCGGATACGACTTATACCCGTACCATCAAAATTGACCTTAATCAGTATCTCTGTCTCCTTGGTCTTTCTGCCAATTTCTGCAGTTCGACTTCCGAGTTTCAGAAATCCGTAGATACTTTCCCATCCCAGTGCCTCATGAGCTATGGAAGAATTCATCTCCTCTAGTGTAAGGCTGGATTCGCCGCTGCCAAGATTGGAATCGTTGTTAATGAAAATGCCCTTACATCCTAAATTCTTTGCCAGTTCCATATCAGTCAACCGATCTCCTATCACAAATGAGTTAGGCAGATCATATTCCCCGGAAAAATAGCGTTTGAGCAGGCCAGTACCTGGTTTTCTGGTGGGTGCCTTCTCCGCAGGAAATGTTTTGTCAATCAGCACTTCACTGAATGTTATACCTTCATCTTCAAATGTCTTAAGAATAAAGTCATGAACCGGCCAGAAGGTCGCTTCAGGAAAGGAGGCTGTCCCCAGGCCATCCTGGTTGGTAATCATCACCAACTCAAACTCGAGTTCCCTTACAATTTTACCCAGAAACTGAAAGACCCCCCGGAAGAATCGGATTTTTTCAAAAGCATCAATCTGCTCATCAGCCGGTTCCAGGATGAGTGTGCCATCTCTGTCTATAAACAGCACTTTTTTAAGAGATCCCTCTTTCATTCCAGTGATTTTAATGTCTCTATTAATTTCTTATTTTCTACTTCAGTTCCTATTGTCAGCCGCAAGGTATTTTCACAGAGAGGTTGAGAGGACCTGTTCCGGACCACAATACCCTTTTCGATCAGTTGCGCATATCGTTTTGGCGCATCATCTACTTTCACTAAAATAAAATTGGCATCGGACGGAAAAAGGGATAGCACATATCCGATCTCCCGCAGTGAGCCCTCCAGGCGCTTCCTTTCGTCAAGGATATGACCTACTTCTTCTCGTACCGCAGCCTCGTCCCTGATCCTTTCCAAGGCCCTTTTCTGACTGAGTTCATTAACATTGTAAGGGGGTTTTATTTTGGCCAAAACTTTAATAATCTCCACCGATGCAATACAAATACCCAACCTGATTCCCGCCAGTCCATACGCCTTTGACAAAGTTTGGATGACAATAAGATTGGGATAAGAATCGATAGAATTTGACCAGCTTTCTGTTTCTGCAAAATCTATGTAAGCCTCATCGATGACCACAATACCATGAAAGGAGTTTAACAGGAAGTGAATGATATCAGGATCAAAAGAATTTCCGGTTGGATTATTAGGGGAACACAGAAAGATAATTTTGGTTCCGGGTTCGACCGCAGTTAAAACCTTGTCCGCATCAGGCTGGAAAGCGGGGGTCAGAAGGACCTGCTTACTAATTACTTCGTTTAGGTCTGCCATGACTTTGTACATCCCGTACGTGGGTGGCAATATAATAATACTGTCCACTTTGGGTTCGCAAAACGCCCGCAGAATTAAATCAATTATTTCATCACTTCCATTCCCCAACAATAAATTTCCTGCAGGCACTGCCTTGCGTATGGATAACTCCGCCTTAAGCCGGCGCTGGACAGGATCCGGGTACCTGTTCACTCCATTCTCAAAAGGATTTTCGTTGGCATCCAGGAAGATCATGGGCGAACCGTCAGACACAAATTCATCCCTGGCTGAAACATAGGGATGCAGTTTCAGCACGTTACTTCTTATCAAATTTTCCAGTTTAAAATTATCCATTTCGTCGTTCAGACCCATTAAATTACTTGTCCTACTCTTTGTTCAACCCTCTCTTCAGTTTAATCCCTGCCTTCAGCTTGTAGACGCTTCAGTCTAATGGTTACGGCATTTTTATGTCCGGATAATCCTTCGGCAGCCGCCATAATTTCAACCGTGGGGCCAATATGTCTCAAACCTGATTTTGTTATTCTCTGGAAGGTAATGCTTTTCATAAAACTGTCCAGATTCACTCCGCTATACTGCCTGGCATATCCATTGGTAGGAAGTGTATGATTTGTGCCCGAGGCGTAGTCACCGGCACTTTCAGGGCTGTAAGACCCGAGAAAAACGGACCCGGCATTCCTGAGGTGCCGCAGGTAATACGATTCCTCTTCACTGACAATAATCAGATGTTCCGGGGCATATTCATTTACCAGTTCCATGGCCTTTGACACCTCCTGGATATAAATCAATTTGCTGTTTTCAATTGCCCTGCCTGCGATCGATTTTCTCGGAAGCGTCGTCATCTGTCTTTCAACCTCGGCCGCCACAAGGTCCGGAAGTTCAGGACAGGTAGTCACTAAAATTACCTGACTGTCCGGTCCGTGTTCTGCCTGGCTAATTAAATCGGCGGCAATAAAGGAGGCGTCCGCAGATGCATCTGCTAATACAAGAAGTTCACTGGGACCTGCCGGCATATCAATAGCCACGCCTTGGAGGGCAGCCCTTTGTTTGGCGGCAGTCACATATTGATTCCCCGGGCCGAAGATTTTGTAGACTGCCGGAATAGTGTTTGTTCCAAAGGTCATGGCAGCTATCGCCTGAGCACCTCCTGCCTTGTATACGCTGTGAATTCCACAAAGTTTGGCCGTATATAGAATCGCCGGATGTATAGATCCGTCCCCGGAAGGTGGGGTGCAAAGAACGATGTCTTCACAGCCCGCGATCTGAGCAGGAATCCCTAGCATTAAAACCGTCGAAAATAAGGGAGCTGTGCCTCCGGGAATATACAATCCCACCTTTTCTATCGCCTTTTTTTCCTGCCAGCAGTCAACCCCCGGAACTGTTTCTACATGGACCACGGCGGTTTGCTGACTTAAGTGAAAGCGCTCAATATTTAATTTCGCGGCAATTATGGCCTTTTTAAGCTTTTCATCTACGTTGGCATTAGCCCTCGCGAACTCTTCCTCGGAAACCAGCAGATGTTCCTGGCGAATACCGTCATATTTCTCGGTAAACTTCATCACTGCCTGATCTCCGTGCCGCTGGACCTCCAGAAATACTGCCTCCACGATTTCCCGCAAGGAAGATGCATCCTGGCCCGGCCTTGTCAGGATCCTTTTCCAATCTGCCCTTTCAGGATCTCTTAGTACTTCCATTATCAATTTTATAAAACCATTATTTAATTTCAGTCTGCCACTGGGAAATGGGATAATCTAAAGCACCATTTTTTCTATTGGACAAACCAGAATACCTTCGGCCCCTGCCGTCTTTAATTCGTCCAATACCTCCCAAAATGTCTCCTTGTTGATGACCGTATGTACGGAACTCCAGCCGGCCTCCGCTAAGGGCAGTACCGTCGGACTGCGCATCCCGGGAAGGATCCTGATGACCTGTTCAAGGCTGGCGTTGGGAACATTCATCAATATATATTTTGAGTCTCTCGCCTTAAGAACAGATTTGATCCTGAAGCGCATTTTCTCAAGAATTTCTTCCTGCTCACCGGCTATGTTAGGAGAAACAGCAAGTACGGCCTGGCTTTCAAGGATCACTTCAACTTCCCGTAAATTATTCTTAAAGAGAGTGCTTCCACTGGAGACAATGTCACAAATGGCGTCAGCCAACCCGATACTGGGCGCTATTTCCACTGAGCCATTTATAATGTGAAGTTCTGCAGTCACCCCTTTTCCCTGCAAATATTCCATTACGGTATTGGGATAGGAGGTGGCTATGCGCTTTCCTTCCAAATCACCGATACCATTATATTTCTGTGATTTGGCAACAGCAAGAGAAACCCGGCATTTTGAAAATCCCAATTTTTCTGAAACCCTGATATCCTGCCCCTTTTCTACCAGAACATTCTCCCCGATGATGCCGATATCAACCACACCATCCCTTAAATATTGAGGAATGTCTCCGTTACGCAAATAAAAAACCTCCAATGGAAAATTACTGGCCAGCGCTCTGAGCTGGTCCTTACCATTATCAATGGCAATTCCGCAATCCTTTAGAATCCTTAAGGAATCATCCATGAGCCTGCCCGATTTCTGGATGGCAATTTTTATTTTTTTCATTCGATTTTCCAATTAGTTCCAATCTTAAGCACCAGGATTAAAAAATGCCTGATGCAATAAAAAAACCCGCTTGATTGCTCAAACGGGTCCGACATATTTGTGAAACACAACAATACATTCTTACCTCGCCCGAGCGCCAGTGTAAAAATGATGGTGTGAATTTATTTTCTTCATATGGGCCAAAAGTAGGATTTATTTTATAATCACAAAACTTTTTATGCCTAATTATTTCCCAGGATTATCGGCATTCCATCCTTAGCACTTCCGATAATCACAACCTTCGCATTGGGAGATTCGGAAAGTCGCAAGGTCGCGTCAATACCTTTGTCTTGCAGGATCTTATCAGTTAACGAAGCACTTAGAATCCTGTTGGCATCCGCCTTCCCCTGGGCTTCAATCCGAACTTTCTGGGCTTCCTTATCGGCCTTTTCCAGGCGAAACTCATATTCAAGTGATTCCTGTTCCTGTTTCAGCTTTCTTTCTATGGCGTCCTTAATGGTTGGCGGTAGTGTTACGTCTCGAACCAGGATTTCATCAAGGGTGATAAATTGATCCGTGACAATTTTCCTGGTTTCTTCATAAATTTCTAACTGAATCGCATCCCGTTTGCTCGAGTATAATTGCTCCGGGGTATATCTGCCTACCACGGATCTAGCAGCTGAACGTATGGTTGGCAAAAGAATGCGCTGCACATACCCTTCACCGATTTGCTGATGTAATTTCCCGAGATCTTTATACGTAGGGGTAAACCATGCTGAAGCATCCAGCTTAATATCGAGACCGTTACTTGAAAGCACATTCATTTTTTCAAAAATCTCCTGTCTGCGTACTTCATAGATATGCACTCTGTTCCAGGGAGCTACCAAATGAAAACCCTCACCCAATGGCGGTTGATCAGTCACAACACCCCCGTCAAAAGTCTTATATAGTACCCCGGCTTCTCCGGAACTAATGGTAATAGCCGACTTGGAGATCAAAATGATTAATAAAATAAAGAAGATAATTGCCGGCAAGGCAATCTTAGGTAATTTGTCCATATAGTGGTATTTAAATGAGTCCGTTATACTTTCTGATAAACCATTCGGTGGTAAGAGCGGCAATAATAATGGCTAAAAGAAAATTAAAATCGATCAAAGGTACGATATTTTGCCTGCTTTTCTGAACAGGTACAAAGCGGGGATCAGCCAGGAGTTCCTCAATAAGATTATCGGTCTGGGAAGGAAAGAAAAGTCTTGAACTGGTCGCGGCAGCCAACCGTTCTAATTTCCTGAAATCACTGGAAATAATTTGTTTCTCTACCTGGTAATCAAGAATGGTAAATTCTCCCGATTTTGATACATTTTCCTGCTGCACTTTAACGTCAAACTGATAAGCTCCGGGAGCGAGCTGGTCAAGATCGGCCTTGTAATATCCGTTCATCAGAAGCATTGGGATTTCCATCTTCAATCCTGTAGAATCATTTTTCAGATACAGACTGATGTTGGCATCTCCATCAAAAACAAAAGATTTATCAAAATAGGAAGCGGTGATGATGGCTTCCGAATCTCCCCGATAAATCCGGTCATATTCCAAAGAAAGCCTGCTCCTGATATCATTGGTGGAAAGATATAGAATGAGCTTTCCAATCAGATCATCAAAATTGCTGAAATTCTCATTGTTACGGTATGATTGGGCCCGCCATTTCCATATATTCTCTCCGAACAGAACAGCCTCTTTACGGGAACCTTCCTCTATAAGTGTCAGCAGTGGTTCGTGAGTATCAACCCCCTTTATCTGCTGTCCCAGGATTACTTCGGAAACTTTGGTAATCAACAGGTCTCCTAACTCATCGTCAAGCGGAGGAAAATCTGTCATATTAAACTCTGAAACATCAAACAAACTAAATCCCGGATTGAGCAGGGCGGTTACTTCTTCGGTTTGCACCGTACTATTCTTCTCAAAACTCGATTGAATGCCATTGAGAAAATTCCAATCTGTTTTTGTACCGGTGATTGTAAACTTGCTCGCCTTCTTTTGCTCAATATATGTGTAAATGTTCTTGAAACCCAGCCGGGGCTGATAGAGGACAAAAACTTCAACACCTTCCAGCTCCGAATGTGAGACGTCTGAGGCGAGGATGCGTACCGTCCGCTGTTCATTCATCTCGATGGCCTTTTTTAATGCCCCAAGATCGGGATGCCTAATTTCGGAAATAATGGCTACATCCGTTTTTTCATCGATCACTTCAACAGCGGCTGTCCTGCTGTTATTGGCGGTATTCCTTTCTCCATTGAGTGGTGAAAGGCTGACTTTTACCCTTTTGACCCCAACAGAAAGGGCTGTTGTCAGAGTGCTGACCATGAGGGAGGACTGATCAGCTGATAATTCTAATCGCTCCCTGTAAACCGTCTTCCCATCCACACTCACAGTGAGGTTGCTGGAGACAGACCCGGTACCACTATAGGATACATAAACCTCAATGGGGAACTGGTTCCGGAGAAATGCATAGGTGTTCGTATTTAACTGATCTATCGAAATATCCGTATGTCTGGTGGTATCTCCGACCACAAGTGGATAAATAGGGTGCGGCTGATTTCTGGCATAAAATTCATAATCCTCACCCAGGGTCTGATTGCCATCGGTTGCAAGGACAATTGCAGTCGGGCTATTTGAATGTATCTCCTTCATCGAAGACAGGGCCTCTGTTATATTGGTGGTTTTATCTGTAAACGACAGGCTGTCAGAATTCCTGAGTTCCTCTCCGAAAGTATAAGTACTTATTTTGAATTTTTCCGATAGCGTCTTGTCGGTGAGAAATGCTTCCGCAACTTCTTCTGTTTGAGCCTCGCCACCTGTCACCGCCACGGAAGCCGAATTATCAAGCAAGACGACAAGGTTGGCTTTCTCTAATTCAAATTGGTTCCTGATGAATTCTGGGTTGATTAATAGCAGCAGAAGTCCAAAAATTGCCATAAAGCGGCAACCTGCCAGCCATTTGTTCAGATGTCCGGACCTTTTTGATCTGAAAAAATATTGTAAATAAACGATCGCCAGTGATACAAAAGCCGCAACAAGAATCAGGATTATAGTGATTGTCTGCATTTCATTTTTTTCTCATCCACACACTGAAACCTTCCCGCACGTCCGCCGGCACCGAAACATAACAAAGGATGATTTAAAAAGTTGATCAGGTGAGCATGCCGCCGTCCACATGTATTACCTGCCCGGTGATATACGCAGAAAGATCAGAGGCCAGAAATAAACATACGTTGGCAACGTCTTTCGGGCTTCCGCCTCTTTTTAATGGGATGGCATCCCTCCAGCTCTGAACCGTTTTTTCGTCCAGTCTGGCAGTCATTTCAGTTTCAATAAAACCCGGGGCAACCGCATTGCACCGGATATTCCTCGATCCCAATTCAAGGGCGACAGACTTTGTAAATCCAATCATCCCTGCCTTTGACGCGGCATAATTTGATTGGCCGGCGTTCCCTTTCACACCAACTACACTACTCATATTAATAATAGAGCCCCTCCGCTGCTTTAACAGGGTTCGCTGCACCGCCTTTGTCATGTTAAATACAGATTTCAGATTGGTTTCGATAACGGTATCAAAATCGTCCTCCCCCATGCGCATCAACAGATTGTCCTTGGTAATTCCCGCATTGTTGATCAATACGTCAATGCCGCCAAATTCTGCAAGCACATCGTTTACAAGTGCTTCGGATTCGGAAAAACTTCCTGCATTACTTTTATATGCCTTGGCTTTAACGCCTTTTTTCGTGAGTTCCTTTTCCAATTGAATAGCCGGTGCTTCACTGGAACTGTAGGTAAATGCCACGTTCGCTCCATGGTCTGCGAACACCTCGGCAATTCCCATTCCAATTCCCCTGCTTGCGCCGGTAATTATAACATTCTTTCCTTCCAGAAGTTTCATCTTCAGTTATTTATGGATTACATATGCCCTGGATACCTCAGGATTTTAAAGGCAGCGGTTTTTCATAATTGAAAAGATAGTCAAGGTCCAGTTCCTTTATTTTACCAAATCGCTGCAAAGCCTTAATGTCAACATCCTTCTTATTGCCGATAACCATCAAATTATATTTGGAACCCTGGATATTCTCCTCAAAAAACCCGCGCAGGTCTTCAATGGTCATTTCCTGAATCGCCGCATACATATCTTGTCTGACATCTTTGTTGAGCCCCCGGTCCTTCAGTCTTTGATACGACCAGAATATATTTGTCTTATTTATCCTGTCAGCCGCCAATTGTTTTATGGTCGCTTCCTTGGCTGCCTTAAAATTTTCTGCAGCTTCCGGCATGTTCTCCATAAGGTCCATCATCGCTGACATGGCCTGATCCATTTTATTGGCCTGAGTTCCCACATAGGCATAGACATAGTTGGGATCTTTCGCTTTGGCTGCATTCTGATAGGATGAAAAAGCGGAGTAAGCGAGGGATTTTGATTCCCTGATTTCCTGGAAAACAATAGAGGATAATCCACTTCCGAAATAGGAATTGAACAATGAGGATATGGCCATTTTCTCTGCATCAAATGTGGTTCCTTTAGCTAGAAACAATAGTTCTGCCTGGACCATATCATAATCCACAAAGTATACCTGATTGTCCATTTCCAACGGCTCGTACTCCTTAATTTCGGGATATTCCTTTAACTCCGCCGGGACTGTGTGTCGCGCCTCTATAGCGGCTATTCCCTGCTTTTCCTCTTTTCCGAAATAGAAAAAACTGTGTTTATAATTTCTGAGGTCCTTAATGATATTGACAAGTTCTGAAGGCTTGATCGCTTTAAGCTCCTCAATCGTATATATATCCCTTAATCTTGAATTTTCGCCGTACTGCCCATAATTCATTAATCCGTTCCACAGAATATTACCTTTATTGGCTTTTCCTTCTTCCCTGCCTTTTGCAATTTGTAAAACCAGCTTGTCATAGGCCTCCTGATCAGGAACAGCCTCAGTCCATAACCTTTCAAGTATTTCCAGGCCTTTGTCTATATTTTCCCGAAGCCCCGAAACATAAATATTGGATCTGTCATTTCCGGAATTCACTCCATAATTAACTCCCAGTCTGTAAAACTCCTTCTTGAGTTCTTCGGCAGATTGTGTGTCTGTTCCGAGATACGCAAGATACTCAACTGCAAGACCTAACTTGCGATCGTGATCTTTTCCCAAATCAAAAAGAAAATACAATTCGGCCAGATCATTGGAAGGATTCTCAATAAATGAAAATTCCAGTCCGTTCTCAAGAGTCGATTTTTTAATTGCGGTGTCATAGTCCACAAATTTCGGAGTTATTTCAGGCACCTCCATCTCATTGAATTTTTCCAGGAAATCAGAAGTTTTATCCCGGTTGAGCGCTATTGGCGTAATTCCGGGATTCTCTACTTTGACCAGGTCCTTACTCTCACCTTGCTTTTTATTGACAACTACATAATTATCTCCATAAAATGAATTTGCAAATTCAACCAGTTGCTCTTTTGAAACATTGCGGATGTCATCAATTAGACCTATCCTGGATGACCAGGGCTGAAAATGTACAAAAGCACTGACATAATCGCCGGCTACTGCGGAGGCATCCTCATAAGATTTGATTTGTGTCAGTTTCAGATCATTGGCTACTGCCTCTATCATCCAGTCATCAAATTCTCCCTTTTTTACAAGTGCTATCTGATCCAGTAACAAATTTTGAACTTCCTCCAGCGTCTGACCCGATTTTGGATAGCCATACAGGGTATGCATCCCATAGTCATTGAAGAAAGTTGAATAGCTGCCTGCGCGTTGCACTTTCTGTTGCTGATTCAAATTAAGATCGATCAGACCGGCGGCGCTGTTGGCAAGGATGTAATCTATCAATACTATGTATTTCTCCTGATCAGAACCAATTCCTTCTGACCTGTAAGCCATGAATATTCGCTCTGTTTCAGGGCCGTATACCTCACGACTTGACGTAGTAGTTAAAGCGTCCTCCTTAGGACGCTCAGGATGATTTACCTCTTTTCCTTTCCATTGACCGAAGGCATTGTCAACCATAGCGATGGTTTTGTCAAAGTCGATGTCCCCAACCAGAACCACGGCTATATTATTGGGCACATAATAGGTGTCAAAATATTTGTGGATCGCTTCCATCGAAGGATTCTTTAAATGTTCGGAAGTACCTATTGTAGTCTGTTGTCCGTACGGATGTGTTGGAAACAGACCATCCATCAGCGCATAGTTCTGTTTTCTGCTGTCGTTATCCTGTCCGCGGTTAAATTCCTCATATACCGCCTCCAGTTCCGTATGGAACAGCCGCAGCACCAATTGACTGAATCTTTCAGATTCGAGGTAAAGCCACTTTTCAAGTTCGTTGGAAGGAATTTTGTTGGTGTAGACAGTTTCCTCATGCCAGGTCCATGCATTAGTGTCTTCAGCTCCTAAGGAGCTAACCATTTTGTCGTATTCATTGGCTATTGAAATCCCCGACGCCGCCAGTGAAAGGCTGTCTATTGATTGATACAACCGTTTTTTATCGTCCGCATTTACCGCATTCTTGTGTTCTTCATAAAGAAGAGAGATTTTCTCAAGTATTTTTTTTTCTTCTGCCCATTGTTGTGTTCCTATTTCATCTGTCCCTTTAAATACCATATGTTCGAGATAGTGTGCGAGTCCGGTATTGTCGGCGGGATCGTAAACAGAGCCTGCCCTGACGGCTATATAGGTTTGAATTTTAGGTTCGTCCGAATTCTGGCTGAGATAAACTTTAAGTCCATTCTCGAGGGTATAAAGGCGCAACCCGGTCGGGTCGTCGCTGACGGTTTCATAAGAAAATCCGTTATCATCCTTCTGGGTAGAGGTCTGATATTTTTCCTTTTTATCGGAATCACCGCAACCCAAAAAAACGCCGATTAATAAAAGGAGTACTGAAGATATTTTATTCATTTCTGGTTGTTTATAAAAAGTCCATCAGTTTAAAAATAAGGCTGACGGACTAAAATGCAACGCTGTTATATAAAATTTAACACTGGCAGTTCATCCTAGCACCTCTTTTACCTTAACCCCTATTTCAGCAGGAGAATCCACAACATGGATGCCGCACTCCCTCATGATTCTTTTTTTGGCCTGAGCGGTATCATCACTGCCGCCAACAATGGCTCCGGCATGCCCCATAGTTCGCCCGGCGGGCGCAGTTTCTCCGGCTATAAAGCCGACAATGGGCTTCTTGCTGCCGCTATTCTTATACCAATGGGCCGCATCGGCTTCCAATTGTCCCCCGATTTCACCTATCATAACCACACATTTGGTTTCCGGATCATTGATAAGCATTTCGACCGCTTCCTTAGTGGTTGTACCTATGATAGGATCGCCTCCGATACCGATGGCGGTAGTAATTCCTAACCCTTGTCGAACCACCTGGTCAGCTGCCTCGTAAGTCAGCGTGCCGGATTTCGAAACGATTCCAATGCTACCCTTTTTGAAAACAAACCCAGGCATGATGCCTACTTTGGCTTCTTCAGGAGTGATGACTCCCGGACAATTCGGTCCGATAAGCCTGCAATCCATGTCCCGGATGTAATCAAACGCCTTTACCATATCTGCAACCGGTATTCCCTCAGTAATAGTAATGATCACCTTTATTCCGGCATTGGCAGCTTCCATGATCGCATCTGCAGCAAAGGCCGGAGGTACGAAAATTATGCTGGTATCAGCTCCTACAGCAAGTACGGCTTCTTCTACGGTATCAAAAACCGGTCTCCCCAAATGTTCCTGCCCTCCTTTACCAGGGGTCACACCTCCGACAACATTTGTGCCGTATTCTATCATCTGTTCGGCATGAAAAGTCCCTTCGCTTCCGGTAAAACCTTGTACGAGTATTTTTGAGTCCTTATTTACTAAAACGCTCATTGTGTTGTTGGTTATTTCAAATTAAAATTTTCCCCGGGTATAATTTTCAATGGATATGTAAACCTCTGCTGGGTCGGGCAAAAATATGGGTTTCAAATCGATTAAGCATTGTCAGGCTATTGTTCTTTCAATTTTCGGTCATACCTGCCCAATTGTCTGGCACTTGCCAAAACCTTCATGTGGGCACGGGCTTCCACGGCCGGGCTGCCCATATAGGTTTTACCACCCGGTAATGACCTGGCGACACCCGATTGAGCCAATACAATCGCCCCCTTACCTATTGTAATCGCGCTGATCACTCCAACCTGACCCCAAAGGGTGACTTCATCCTCTAAAGTGACACATCCGGCGATTCCGGTCTGTGCCGCTATCAGGCATTTTTCGCCAATTACGGTATCGTGGCCAATCTGTACCTGGTTGTCCAGTTTGGTTCCCTTCTTAATAAGGGTGTCTCCCGTAACTCCTTTATCAATCGTGCACAGGGCGCCTATTTCTACGTCGTCTTCCAAAATGACCCGTCCTCCGGAAAGCAATTTGTTATATCCTGTTTTCCTTTTTTGATAATAAAAGGCATCCGCACCCAGAACCGACCCCGCATGAATAATCACATTGTTACCAATAATACAATGGTCATAGATGGTCACATTGGATTGAATGATACAATTCTTACCGATGACCACGTGATTTCCAATGGAGACGTTGGGTTGAAGGGTGGTATTTTCACCGATTAGGGCTGTTTCGGAAATATTTCTGCCCAGATATTCAAACGGTCTGAAATAGGTGGTGAGTTTGTTAAAATCACGGAAAGGATCCTCTGAAACGAGAAGGGCCTTCCCGGGTGGACAGAGAATTTCCGTGTTGATAAGAACAACGGTGGCTTTGGATTGCAGGGCCTTTTCATAATATTTCGGATGGTCTACAAAAACAATATCCCCTGCAGTGACCACATGAATTTCATTCATACCCTGGACCGGAAAGTCAGGCTCGCCCACAAACCGCGCATTAATGATCTCCGCTATTTCTTTTAAGCTATATGATTTAGGGAATTTCACAATTTTCCTTTTTAAGGGTATTCAGATTAAAGTAAAAGGCAGGCCGCAACCGGACTACATACTATCGAACAGTTATGAGATTTATTCTTTTACACGTTCCATATAAGCGCCTCTTTCCGTATCAATCTTAATTTTGTCTCCTTCATTGATAAATAATGGCACATTGATGCGTGCACCTGTTTCCACAGTTGCAGGTTTGGTGGCATTTGTGGCCGTATTGCCGCGTACGCCTGGCTCCGCGTGTGTGACCTCCAAAATAACGCTGGCGGGCATGTCCACCGAGAGGGGCATGCTGTCCTCCGTGTTAAAAAGAATGGTCACAACCTCTCCTTCTTTAAGTAATTGCGCTGCATCCAGACTACTTTCCTGTAATGTGATCTGGTTATAGTCATCGGTATTCATAAAATGATAGGTCTCACCTTCGGCGTAAAGAAATTGGTAGGATCGGGTCTCCACCCGGACATCTTCAATCTTATGCCCCCCGGAAAAAGTATTATCAAGGACTTTGCCCGTGGTAACACTTTTCAGCTTGGTTCTTACAAAGGCAGGACCCTTTCCCGGTTTTACATGAAGAAATTCTATGATTTTGTAAATATCATGATTGTATCTGATACACAATCCCTTTCTGATGTCTGATGTAGTTGCCATATCTCTTTATGTAGTGCTAAAATATCCTTTCATGATCCCGCGTTGGGAATCGCGTATAAATTGCAGAATCTCGTCACGTTCCGGAGTCGCCTCCATTTCGGCCTCAATAATTTGAACAGCCTGCGAATTATTGTAATTTTTTTGGTACAATATCCTGTAAATGTTCTGAATTTCCCGGATCTTATCCGAATGAAAGCCCCTCCTTCTTAACCCAACCGAATTGATACCTACATAGGACATGGGTTCCCTGGCACCCTTCACATAAGGTGGTACATCCTTCCGGACGAGGGAGCCTCCGGTGACAAATGCATGATTCCCAATCGAAACAAACTGATGTACAGCTACCAAACCGGCCAGGATGACATTATCTCCGATAGTCACATGGCCCGCAAGGGTAGAATTGTTGGAAAAGATGCAATTATTACCTACCAGGCAATCATGGGCTATATGGCAATAAGCCATAATGAGACAATTCTTTCCTATAACTGTTTTCATTCGGTCGGAAGTACCTTTGTGGATGGTGGCACATTCACGGATGGTGGTATTATTTCCAATAACAACGGTTGTTTCTTCCCCGTTATATTTCAAGTCCTGAGGGGGAGCAGAAATGACCGCGCCAGGAAAAATATTGCAATTTTTACCAATCCTGGCACCTTCCATAATGGTTACATTGGATCCTATCCAGGTTCCGTCTCCTATCTGAACATTATTATGAATGGTTGAGAAAGGTTCAATAACCACATTTTTTGCAATTTTGGCTCCTGGATGGACATAGGCAAGGGGTTGATTCATTCTAGGCTTCTTTGGTTTTAACAATCTGCGCCATTAATTCAGCTTCGGAAACAAGTTTTCCATTGGCGTAGGCATAGGCTTGCATATGACAGATTCCCCTGCGGATCGGAGAGATCAGGGAGCATTTAAAAATAAGCGTATCTCCCGGCACCACCTGCTGCTTGAACCGCACATTATCTATTTTCATAAAAAAGGTCAGATAATTTTCCGGATCAGGGACGGTGCTTAGTACAAGAATGCCGCCGGTTTGTGCCATAGCCTCCACCTGTAGAACTCCTGGCATGACAGGCGCTCCCGGAAAATGGCCTACAAAAAACGGCTCGTTCATGGTTACGTTCTTCACGCCGACCACATGTGATTCCGACAATTCCAGGATCTTATCCACCAGCAGAAAGGGTGGCCTGTGGGGTAACATATTCATGATCTGGGTGATATCCATCAAAGGTGTCTGATTCAGATCATATTTCGGAATATTGTTTCTCTTTTCTAGCTTAATAATCTTCGACAGCTTCTTGGCGAACTGGGTATTTACAAAATGGCCGGGTTTGTTGGCGATCACTTTACCACGTATTCTGACCCCAATCAGCGCCAGGTCCCCCAAAACATCGAGTAATTTATGCCTTGCGGCCTCGTTTGGCTGATGCAGGGTAAGATTGTCAAGAATCCCGTTGGGCTTTACCGTCAATTTTTTCTTGTTGAAGGCCTTCTCAAGCTTCTTCATGGTAGAATCGGATATTTCCTTATCCACATAAACTATGGCATTGTTCAGATCTCCTCCCTTTATCAGCCCATTTTCCAAAAGCATTTCTAGCTCATGAAGAAAACTGAAGGTACGGGCATCTGCGATCTCATTTTTGAAATCACCCAGATGCTCCAGCGTCGCATTCTGTGTACCCAGAACCTTAGTGCCGAAGTCGACCATGGTGGTTATCTGGTATTCCTCGGAAGGGATAATGGTAATATCGCTGCCAGTGGCGTCATCTTTGTAGGTGATGACATCCTTTACGATATATTCTTCCCTAAAAGCATCCTGATCTATTATGCCCGCTTTTTCGAGAGCGGCGACGAAGAATTTGGATGAGCCGTCCATTATTGGTGGCTCGGGAGCATCCAGTTCAATCAGCACATTATCGATCTCAAGACCGACAAGAGCAGCCAGCACATGCTCCGAGGTTTGTATTTTCACACCCTTTTTTTCGAGATTGGTCCCGCGTTGTGTATTGATGACAAAAGTAGCATCCGCTTCTATGATGGGCTCCCCTTCAAGATCGACACGTTTAAAAGCATAGCCATGGTTCTCCGGGGCAGGAACAAACTTCATGGTGACGTTTGCCCCGGTATGCAGCCCCACCCCGGTAAGCGTTATTTCTTTTGCAATGGTGCGTTGCTTTATTGCGCAGTTATTCAATCTTATTTTTTTTTTCAATGTCGCTCAATCTGTTAATGATTTTGGGCAAATTCTTAAAGTGAACGTACGACTTATTAAAGTCTCCGTAATTTAACGCCGGGGAACCCTGAAGTACCTCTCCGTCCTTTACATTTCTTCCAATCCCCGACTGTGCCTGGATTTTGACGCGGTCTCCAATGGTAATATGACCCACTATCCCTACCTGTCCGCCAATCATGCAATTCTTTCCGATTTTGGTTGAACCCGCCACCCCTGTTTGAGCAGCTATAACGGTATGCTCTCCTATTTCTACGTTGTGGGCAATTTGTATCTGATTATCGAGCTTTACCCCTTTCCTCAGGATGGTCGAACCCAGTGTAGCACGGTCAATGGTGGTCCCGGCCCCGACATCTACGTTGTCTTCTAATATGACATTTCCGGTCTGGGGTATCTTACTGAATTCCCCATTTATTTCTGGTGCAAATCCAAATCCATCCGCGCCAATAATCGCCCCGCTGTGAACCACACAATTGTGCCCTATGACCGTTTCGGAATAGATTTTTGCTCCGGCGAATACAACGACATTATTTCCGATACTCACGTTGTCACCGACATAAACGTTAGGGTAAATTTTCACATTATTACCTATTGATACATTACTGCCCAGATAGGAGAAAGCACCCAAATAGAACTCGTCTCCATAAGAGACGTTTTGTGAAAGGTAGACCGGAGATTCTACTCCCGTTTTATGACTTTTAACCTGGTTGTAATAAGCCAGTAACTTAGAAAACGATTTGTAGGCGTCCTCTACCTTGATCAGGGTAGTGGAAAGCGATTGATCAGGAACAAAATCCCTGTTTACAAGGGTTATTGAAGCTTCGGTCACGTATATATACGGGGTATATTTAGGGTTGGAGAGAAAGGTCAGAGAACCTGCCTTTCCTTCCTCAATTTTAGCCAATCTATGCACGGCGATCTCCGGGTTGCCATCAACTTCCCCTTCTAAAATACCTGCAATCTGACTAGCCGTGAATTCCAATAGACTAAAATTAATGCCACCCCAAGTGACACAGACAAAAGTAAGAAAAATTACCAAACCCCATCTTTGGGGTAGCAGATATAATACTTGGTTACAGTTGTGGCCAAAGCTTCTAAATTCAATTGGTCTGAAGCCTTTGCAACGTCGGTCAGTCTGCCGTTTCCACGAAGAATATGAATATTCTGATTCTCCTGATTGTAGGCTTTGTTTTCTATGACACCTAAAAATACAAAATAGGAGGTTTCCTGTTCAGTCAGGCCATATTTATCTCTCACTTTCTTAAAACGCATGTGATACCTCTCTTCACTGACAGGTTTGTTCCTGAGTTTTATAGTAAGAAGTTTCCGATCGAGTAGCATCCGGCACAAGTGAGATAATACAAAATCCTCATGATGCCTCCATAGCTTAATGGCCGAAACTATATCCGCATCATCCAGCAGCGCAAAGGTATCCAGAACCTCCCTGTTAAAGGCCGATGCGTCAATGATATGATCCATAAAGAAATTTAAAGGCTCGCTTGCCGAAAGCCCTCGCCCTCCCGCTCGCAATTCCCTGGCCCTTTGGAGGGTTTTAATCAACAGTTGTTCCGCAACCAGTCCTGTTTTGTGAAGATATACCTGCCAGTACATGAACCTGCGTGCCATGAGGAATTTTTCTACAGAGTAAATGCCCTTCTCTTCCACCACAAGATGGTCATCAACAACATTGAGCATGGTGATCAGGCGTTCCGCATTGATATTTCCCTCGGCTACCCCGGTGTAAAAACTATCCCTCTTAAGATAATCAAGCCGATCCATATCGAGTTGACTACTTACCAGCTGGTTCATAAAACGCCTGCGGCAGCTGCCTTGAAAAATGGCCATAGCGAGTGTTAAACTTCCCTGGTATTTCTCGTTGAGAGCAGCCATAAAATGAATAGAAATCGCTTCATGACTCAATCCCTTCACAATACTATTTTCCATAGCATGTGAAAATGGCCCATGCCCGATATCATGCAGAAGAATAGCCAGCAGCAAGCCGGTTGATTCCTCTTCACTGATCTCCACTTTTTTAAAGCGAAGTATCTGAATTGCCTGCCCCATCAGGTGCATACTTCCTAGTGCATGGTGAAAACGTGTGTGGTGGGCACCAGGATATACCAGATAGGAAAGGCCCATTTGCGAAATTCTGCGCAACCGTTGAAAGTATGGTTCTCCGATCAGGTTGAAAATTAGCTCGTTCGGAATTCCAATAAAACCGTAAATTGGGTCATTAAAAAGTTTCAGCTTCGTGGATACCGCCAAAGTCCAGGTGATTTAAGTTCCGATTGCTGTTCAAATGTATACATTTGGAGCGAGACATCATCAAGGGTCTTTTATTCACCAGTTCCCGTTATATTTACATTCACTTGCATATGCAAATCCGATAATTAAATGCCCTTCTTTCCATGAATAAAATCTCCATACTTTGGGTTGACGATGAGATCGATCTCTTAAAGCCCCATATTCTTTTTCTGGAAGCCAGAAACTATGAAGTAGTGACCTGCAAGAGCGGACAGGATGCCCTGGTGGAAATTGCTGATAAGCGTTTTGATATTGTGTTCCTGGATGAGAATATGCCTGGTATCAGCGGTCTTGAAACGCTGAACGGCATAAAACATTTGAATGCCTCCCTTCCTGTGGTCATGATTACAAAAAGCGAGGAAGAACTGATTATGGAGGAAGCCATCGGATCCAAAATTGCAGACTATCTTATAAAACCTGTCAATCCGAACCAGATATTACTCAGCCTGAAAAAAAATCTGGATCATTCGAGGCTGGTCTCAGAGAAAACCACCTCCAATTACCAGCAGGAATTCCGGAAAATATCGATGGATCTGTCGATGGTAAATTCCTGCAGCAGCTGGGCGGAGCTATACAGGAAATTGATTTTTTGGGAATTGCAACTGGAAGTAATTGAGGATTCCGGCATGAACGAAATTCTCGAATCCCAGAAGGTGGAGGCCAATAGCCAGTTCGCGAAGTTTGTCGATAAGCACTACAGGGAATGGTTTGCTGGCAACGAGCAGCCGGTGATGTCACATACGCTCTTTAAAGAATTGATTCTCCCTGAAATAAAAGACCGGCCTACCCTTTTAGTGGTTATTGATAACCTGAGATACGATCAATGGTTCTCATTCGAGGATGTTTTAATCCCCTTCTATAAGAAAACCAAAGATGTGCCCTACTTCAGTATTCTTCCAACGGCCACCCAATATGCGCGAAATGCCATATTCTCCGGGCTTACCCCCCTTGATATGTCCCGTAAATATCCTGAATGGTGGAAGAATGATACGGATGAGGGTGGTAAAAACCTGTATGAAGACAAATTTCTCGAAGCGCAGTTAAAGAGACTGGGACTAGACATTAACTGGGAGTACCATAAAATAAGCAATCTGAAACAGGGGCGACATCTTTCGCAGAACTTCAAATCACAGAAAAAAAATGATCTGACCGTAGTCGTTTACAATTTTGTGGATATGCTTTCACACGCCAAGACGGAAATGGAAGTTATCAAGGAACTTGCATCCAATGATAAGGCGTATCGATCCTTGACACAAAGCTGGTTTAAAAATTCCCCCCTGCTTGAGATCATACAGCATGCACAGCAAATGGGCATGAAGCTTGTACTTACCACAGATCACGGTACCATTCATGTGCGACAGCCATCCAAGGTGATAGGAGATAAGGAAACCAGTCTTAATCTCCGGTATAAAACAGGCCGGAGCCTCACCTATGAGGAGAAGGATGTGCTGGAGGTAAAGGATCCGGCAAGCGTTCATCTTCCAAGTATTAATATGAGCAGTTCCTATATTTTTGCCAAATACGATCTGTTTTTCGCTTACCCCAACAATTATAATCATTATGTGAGTTACTACCGGAATAGTTATCAGCACGGCGGGGTTTCACTTGAAGAGATGATCGTGCCCTTTGTGGTTCTTGAACCCAGGTAAATGCATCGCATTATGGAAATTATTTATCAGGAGGCTCAATTACCCGGAGTTGCCAAACGTATCATAGAAGCTGCCAGGGGGAAGATATTTTTTCTTTATGGGGTAATGGGCGCAGGAAAGACCACTCTTATAAAGGCTCTCGTAAACGAATTGGGTGCCAACGAAACGGTCAATAGCCCGACTTTCGGGATTGTGAATACGTATAACTTTGTCGATGGAACTCTGCTGGGATTTCACTTCGATTTTTACCGCCTTGGCAGCATTTCGGAGGCATTAGATATGGGTCTTGAAGATTATCTGGATAAAGACGTCTGGATTTTTGTAGAATGGCCTGAGAAAGTGGCTTCATTCTTTTCAGATCCTGTTACCGAACTGTACATAGAGGAGGTAGATGAGCGTACGAGGAAGATAATAATTTGAATTTTACATCTTTGATCCGATGGTCTCTGCAGCAATACCTGACAGGTAATGCCCACCTGAGAAGCAGAAAAAACGTATCTTCAATATTTCAAACTTCCGGGGATAAGAATTCCGTTATTGAAATTCTTAGCGGAGTGAGACTGATGGAGCATCCGCTGGACGTACATGATATAATCATTTTCAATTATAAATTCATTTAGTATGCATTCAACATTATTTAAATCAGCTTTGAGAATTATCTTTTTCCTGGGTGTTATCGGGAGTTTATCTGCGCAACAAAAAGATGCAACAGCGGATGAGGGTTGGGTTTCGCTTTTTAATGGACAAGATCTGCAGGGTTGGAAGGTCGGAGATAATGCAGCTACCTTTTCTGTGGTAAATGGGACCATAAAGGTGAATGGTGAAGTGGCTCACTTGTTCTATGAGGGGGAAGTTGAGGGACACAATTTTGAGAATTTCGAGTTTAAGGCGCAGGTTATGACGAAATCAAAGGCCAATTCGGGTATTTATTTTCATACGCGGTATCAGGAAGGCGGATGGCCGGCGCACGGCTATGAAGTACAGGTGAATAATTCACACACCGACTGGCGTCGCACCGGCAGCCTGTATGCAGTGCAGGACGTTATTGAAAATTATGTCCAGGATGATACATGGTACACTGAGCATATCAGAGTTGAAGGTAATAGGATAATTATCAAGATCAATGATACCATTGTAGTTGATTACACAGAACCCGATCAGCCAAAAAGAGACGAAGGATCAAAGCAGAAAGTTCTGGGAACCGGCACCTTCGCACTCCAGGGACATGATCCGGGAAGTGTCGTCTTTTATAAGGATATCATGGTTAGGGTACTACCCTGAGCGCGCATGTTCGTTGTTGAAACTTTAAGATCTTTCTGAAAATTTGACTGTTGTTGACTTTACAGAGAATACTTATTACCCTTTGCATACTTGGAACGACGTCCTGCTTTGCCGGGAAGACGTGCGAATTCCAGGTAGTAGCTTTCTACACTGCCAAAAACGATCAGGCACATATAAGTTTTGTGCTGGAAGCCCAAGCCTGGTTCACCAGAATGTCAATAAAAAATAATTTCTGCTTTCAGGCAACGGATGATTGGGAGCAGCTTAATGAAGGATTTCTTTTTGACGATGCAGTAGTAATCTTCCGGGATTCACGGCCGGAGAAAACCCATCAAAGGGAAGCTTTTGAAAATTACATGAGGCAAGGGGGCGGCTGGATGGGATTTCATTTTGCGGGATTTGCGCTTACCACATCAGATGTGCCCCAAAACTGGGAATGGTACCATAAAAACTTTCTGGGATCCGGTAGTTATAAAAGCAACACCTGGAGCCCTACCTCCGCCGTACTTAGATCGGAAAATATAAATCATCCCATTTTAAAAGGGGTATCAAAAACTTTTAGATCGGCACCGAACGAATGGTACCGTTGGGAAAACGACTTGCGGTTAAATCCCCAAATACAAATCCTGTTATCTATCCATCAAAGTAGTTTTCCTCTAGGAACAGGACCGAAGCCTGAAGAAATATGGTCTTCAGGCTATTATCCGGTAGTGTGGGTAAATACGGGATATCGAATGGTCTACTTCAATATGGGTCACAACGATATTGATTATGAAAGTGACACAAATCGATCTTTGTCCAGTAGCTTTCAAAGCAGAAATTAAAACAAGTTGTTCCTCAATACCCTGTTATGGCTTGGCGCCAAATAAATTCAGGGCAAGGGAATTAACCTTGTCAAACTGTGCATAGTATCCCCTGCAAGGTAAATATACGTTTACCTCAAAAAAGGAACCTTGGTCCGAAGGGTTTATATATTAAGTGACCCCTCCTCTCCCAAGTCCGGTTCATTTCCTGTAATGGCACCGACTCCCATTTTCAGTAATGACACCAATTTGCCATCTTTTGTATCCCAGTAATGGGCTTCCTCAGGTAGTATTTTGATTGCGCTGAGATTAGGATCATTTTTACCCTCAAACCAGGCATCATCGCTTTTTCCATACAAAGAATCGAGGATTTTCTGATCATCAGTGATCATTGCTGTGCCATAAACACTGAGAAATTCAAAGGATCCCGGATCAGAATATAATACATAGGCCCTGCTGTCTGCTTTAATATTCTTATTGTGCGAGCTATTTTTTCCGCTTAGAAACCAAATGGCGCCCTCGTCGTCCACTTTTTTGGTGCTCATAGGGATGATATGAAATGGGGCCTTGCCTAAATCAGTAGCCATCATGCAAAAATCAATTGAAACGGCCAGCTCCTCTATTTTTTCCTTGGCCTGTGTGTTATATAAATTTTTTATCGACATAATCTGTTTTTTTTCAAAGCTAAAGCCACAGGACAGTATTTCTTAGCTCAGAAAATTCCAAAATTGTCCGGATACATGCGATTATAATCACACCCTTCCGCCTATCCCGGGCATCTCCTCAGAATTTGTGGGGAGCTGAGGAAATTTTTCAGGAAGCGGGGGTGAATCATACCAATAAGAATCCATTTTCCATGGATAATTCTGGAAAATAAAGTGTCCTTATGAATTAAAGCAGTCGGAATACGATGAGTGACAGGACGTAGGCAACGTAAAACAGGCCCCCAAGAAGGACCATATTGATAAAATTGAATTTTTTTCTCATGGGACGTTGGGTTTTGGCAGATAGTTTCCCGCGATGACCAAACGGATTCTTGGCGGTGGTGCTTAAAGTGACAGCAACGACTTTCTCCGGAAATTGATAATGAATTAGGTTAAGGCGCATTGGGACGTCTGCATTGATTATATAAATTTCGTTTAAAACGACTGATTTACAGCATTTTTTGGATGAAGTGCAGCTATTTATGTTTAAAAGGGCTGATGAGAAGAATACGGCAGAATATCGGCCAGATATCAGTCCCGGAGACAAAAGAACATTAGAGGGATTGGAAAATAAAAAGGTAGGGTCTCCCCTACCTTTTTCCCCAAATCTTACCATGAACTTAACCTACTTATGCTATGGTCCTGTAAATAAAATACCTTTAAACGGTCCCGTAAAATATACCGGTTGAATGACCTTAAAATCCGCTCAATGGTAGTTGGCCGGCAAAATAAACCGCCATCTGTAGGGAAGTAAATTGAGGAATTTAAGGGGCCATATTTAATAAGGCCCATACATCCTCTGAATGGTTTATAGAAGTGTGAAATGGATGTCCTATTTCTTATAAACTGCGCATGAAGAAAAAGGGGATACGCTTTAAAAGTGGCCTGATTTTAGTGAGTGAAAGAAATACAATTCCTTTTGCTTTTGAAGAATATTCTTAAGAAATCGACGGGTTATGCAATTTGTATTTTTAGATCAGTGAGGCACTTTTCCCTGGCCCAGATGATTTTTTAACTCCTCCATGGATTCCTGTAATTGGCGCAACAATCCTTTCTCAGTGGTAGCGTCCACTCCAAAGGTGATTTTGCTGTTTACCTGCCAGATCTCCTGTATTTGAAAAGGCTTAATTTCATAAGGCGGATAAGATTCATTGAGGGAAATAAGGGTGATATTATTAGAGTTTGGCTTTTTTTCTATCTTTTTTACCAAAACTGCATCTTCCAGAACCACTACGTATATTTTATTCGGATTTACATCATCGATATGTTCCACTGCCTTTGCGAGAACCCATTCTCCGGATTTCAGATTGGGCAACATACTATCCCCATCCACCTGAAAACCCCTGTAGGTAGCATTTCGGAATTCCGGAATTGGAAGATCAAAAGCAGGAAGTTGTCTGTACCAAGTAGTGTCCTGTATATTCTGTGGGTAGCCTGCTGCGGCCTTAGCATTTACAAGTACTATATTATCCCGGTCCGCTGAGTCTACGGTTACTACCTTTGGGATGACACTTGTCGCAGAGGTTTCCAGATATTGTTGGATACTGTCACCGTATAGCCACAAAGGGTTGATCTTAAATTGTCGTAAGAGTTCTGCAACTATTTTGCCGGAAAGTTTCGTTCTACCCCGTTCGATATCCGCCGTAGTATTAGGTATTCCCAAAAGTTCCGCAAACTCGGACTGAGTATGGCCCAGTGCCCTGCGTATATCCGTGAATCGTTTTACTGTAATTTCATGATCTGACATTACTTTCCATTTAATCCCCGTGCTAAGGTACAAAAAATGGAATATATCCAAAAATATTTTAGGAATATTTCCATATATTGGATATTTTCCATATTTTTGGAAATATTACTAAAAAAAGGAAATGGGTATGGAAGAACTCCGACAGAAATTACTCGATGTTGCCCTTCTTGGAACCCTTGACCCTTTTCCAGTTGTATCATCCGGGATAAGCAGGTCAAAAAGGTTCCGGAATTCGCTGGAGAATCCAAGATCAGGAATCACTAATCAGCTCACCTTATTCAGTTAAATATGAATCAGTCTTATATCCTTTGCTACGATGGCAGTTTTAACGGATTTTTATCCGTGGTTTTTATGGCATATCAAAAGCGTATTGACGTTTCGGAAATCCGTAAAAATGAAGATGTTCAAAATGGACTGTTTTCTGAATTCCGTTTTGTCAGGACGGAGGAAGACAAAGCCCGTCGTGTTTGGGTGGCACTCGAACAAAAGAACATCAGCGCCCTAAAAAATATTTATTTTGCATTTCTCAGTGAGCAGAAGGGAATGGAGTTGCTACTATTTCACTACATCAACCGATTGTTTTTTACCACGGGCAGGGAGGGAGTTCCGGACCATGAACTCCTCAGGATAGAACATATGTCTCGTCTGGTGGGTGAGGAAAAGCAGCAGGTGGAAACCTGGACTGCGATGAAGGAGAACCGGGAAGGGATTTTAATCGCCGCCATTGAACCCTACTTCAATGTAATACCACTTGTATCAAAGCATTTTAAATCCATATTCAGGGAAAAAGAATGGCTTCTTTATGATCATAAACGGTCCTTCGGGATTTTTTATACCAAAGGTGTTTTAGAACTTGTATCACAGGAATGCAGGACCAATTCCTATTTCTTCGATGATACACTGAATGGTTCCGGGAAAATTGAAACCGGTCACAAATTAGTACTTAAGGAACCCACTATATCTGAGTTCCCTTCTAAAGTTCGCATTTCCAAGAAGGATGTCCGAAATCACAACGTCCCCCTCCAAAGACACGCAGTCTGATAATATTACTATTCCTATTCATCCCGATTAACTGCAGCCAGTTTTCATTTGATATGTCAAAAGTGTACCTTTGCGGTTTTGCTTTCCCCCATGATAAAATATGAAGAAAATATTGAGGTTCAAGGAGCGCGGGTTCATAATTTAAAAAACATTGATGTAACAATTCCAAGAGAAAAACTGGTGGTGATCACCGGTCTTTCCGGCAGTGGTAAATCCTCTCTTGCCTTTGATACCATATACGCCGAAGGCCAGCGGCGTTACATTGAAACCTTCTCAGCCTATGCCCGTCAGTTCCTTGGTGGATTGGAACGACCCGATGTCGACAAGATAGACGGCCTTTCGCCCGTCATTGCCATTGAACAGAAAACCACATCTAAGTCGCCCAGATCTACCGTGGGCACAATTACCGAAGTCTATGATTTTTTAAGATTGCTGTTTGCACGGGCTTCGGATGCTTATAGCTTTCGGACAGGAGAAAAAATGGTAAGTTACAGTGATGAGCATATTCGGGAACTTATCATTTCGTCTTACCAGGGTCAGAAAGTGAACATCCTCGCCCCGCTTATAAGATCGCGAAAGGGACATTACAGGGAACTCTTTGAGCAGATCGCAAAACAGGGTTTTGTAAAGGTCAGGGTAGACGGAGAACTCCGTGATATTATCAAGGGCATGAAAGTGGATCGTTATAAGACCCATGATATTGAAGTGGTGATTGATAGGTTGCTAGTACGGGATGGTGAGGATTTGCAACAGCGGTTGACCGATACAATTAACACAGCCATGCACAACGGAGACGATGTGCTGATGGTGCTGGAAGAGGGGGGAGAAATTCCCAGGTATTTCAGTCGGAATCTGATGTGTCCGAGTACGGGTATCTCTTATCCTGCTCCGGAACCAAATACCTTTTCCTTTAATTCGCCGAAAGGTATGTGTCCTGAGTGTAACGGGCTGGGCCATATCTATCAGGTCAATACAGAAAAGATTTTTCCAAATACCAAACTATCCATTCAGGCCGGAGGCATTGCTCCCCTCGGCGAATACAAAAATTCCTGGGCATTCAAACAGCTGGAGACCATTGGGCGACGTTTTTCTTTTGCCCTGACCGAACCCATTTCTTCTATTTCCGACGAAGCAATGGAAATTATTCTTTATGGGGGTAAGGAGCGGTTTGAGGTAGATTCTAAAACCCTCGGCATTAAAAGAGATTATAAGATCGAATACGAGGGAATCGCTCACTTTATTAAAAACCAATATGAGCAGGCCGATTCTACAAGCATTAAACGATGGGCAAAAGAATACATGGATAAAATTAGCTGTCCTGAATGCGCAGGGGCCCGACTCAGAAAGGAATCTCTCTACTTCAAATTAGGACAAAAAAATATTTCTGAACTCGCCCTGATGGACATTGGAGAATTGGCCACTTTTTTTAATGCATTGTCCAAAAGTCTCGAAGGTAATCAAAGGATCATCGCAGAGGAGATTATCAAGGAGATTCAAACACGGATAAGCTTTATGCTGGATGTCGGGTTGGATTATCTCTCGCTCAACAGAAGTTCCAAGTCCCTTTCAGGGGGAGAGGCTCAGAGGATCCGGCTTGCGACTCAGATAGGTTCGCAGTTGGTGGGGGTATTGTATATTTTGGATGAGCCAAGTATCGGACTTCATCAAAGGGACAACATCCGTCTGATCAGTTCCTTAAAAGCGCTGAGGGATTTGGGCAATTCCGTAATTGTGGTGGAGCATGATCGCGAAATGATTGAACATGCAGATCATGTCATTGATATTGGTCCCAAGGCTGGCAAGCACGGGGGCGAGATCATCTGGGAAGGAAGCCCCGGGGAACTTATACATTCTGACACCCTTACTGCCCGGTATATCACAGGTGACAAACGGATGGCCCCTCCTGAAAAACGCCGGTCGGGAAATGGGAAAACCATTCATATCAAAGGATGCACAGGTCATAATCTCCGGAATATCTCGGTATCATTTCCCCTGGCAAAAATGATTGGTGTAACTGGTGTCTCCGGAAGTGGAAAATCGACCTTAATCAATGAGACGTTGTACCCAATTATGAATACCCATTATTTTAATGGGGTCAGGAAGCCGATGCCCTATGATAAAATTACCGGTCTGGAACATATTGACAAGGTAATTGATATCAATCAGTCCCCTATTGGGAGAACTCCCCGGTCAAACCCCGCAACTTATACCGGAGTTTTCAGTGAGGTACGGTCACTTTTTGCCAAAACCCCGGAAGCCGCCATCCGTGGATATAAGCCGGGTCGGTTTAGTTTTAATGTAAAGGGTGGCCGCTGTGAAAGCTGCCAGGGTGGAGGTTTGAGAGTCATTGAAATGAACTTTTTGCCAGACGTTTATGTTGAATGTGAGACCTGTAACGGCAAACGGTTCAATCGTGAAACTCTGGAAATCCGCTATAAAGGTAAATCCATTGCTGATGCCCTGGAAATGACCATTGATGAGGCGGTTGGTTTTTTTGAAAATATTCCGCGGATTTACCGGAAAGTGAAGACCATTCAGGATGTTGGGTTGGGCTATATTTCCCTTGGTCAACAATCGACCACTCTTTCAGGGGGAGAGGCGCAGCGGGTCAAACTTGCGACTGAACTGGCCAAACGCGATACGGGCAACACCTTTTATATTCTTGATGAACCCACCACAGGGCTTCATTTTGAGGATATCAGGGTGCTTATGGAGGTATTGAATACGCTGGTGAACAAGGGGAATACCGTGCTGGTGATTGAACACAATATGGATGTGATTAAAATGGTAGACCATATCATTGACATCGGTTATGAAGGCGGTCGCGGGGGTGGCATGATTGTTGCCACCGGTACTCCTGAAGAAGTTGCTCTTGATGATAAGAGCTACACCGCACATTTCCTTAAAAAGGAATTGGGAATGCATGACCTTGCGGATACTAATTTAATCACTTATTGAGTTATAAACGAGGATGGTGGCATTTGGTGTCACCAAAGTCCTTGCGCGTTTTTGTAATTGAGAAAGAATGGATTGTCTCCACTGCATTGAATCAAGCCTGAATACGGTTACCTTTGCAAGTCTGTAAGTATGAGAAAAGAACAGCATCATAAGGGATGGAATGAAATCAAGACCAATGATTCCTGGGCCATATTTAAGATTATGGGTGAATTTGTCAATGGCTTTGAGAAAATGAGTGCCATTGGCCCCTGTGTAACCATATTCGGGTCGGCGAGAACCAAGCCTGACGAGAAATACTATTTACTGGCCGTATCGATTGCCAAAAAAATTTCAGAGGCAGGCTATGGAATCATCACTGGCGGTGGTCCGGGTATTATGGAAGCAGGAAATAAAGGGGCCCACCTTTCCGGAGGAACCTCTGTTGGCTTAAATATCGACTTGCCATTTGAACAGCATGACAATCCTTACATTGATGACGACAAGAGTCTTGATTTTGACTATTTCTTCGTCAGAAAGGTGATGTTCGTTAAATATTCACAGGCCTTTGTTGTAATGCCCGGGGGCTTTGGTACCCTTGATGAGCTCTTTGAGGCTATTACACTTATACAAACAAATAAAATAGGCAAATTTCCTATCATCCTGGTTGGAAGTGATTTTTGGTCGGGATTACTGGAATGGATCAAAACCACGATGCTGCAGGAGGGAAATGTAAGCCCGGCAGATCTGGATCTTATCACAGTGGTTGACGGAGAAGATGAAGTTGTGCAGAGAATTGATTCCTTTTATAAGGGCCATACCCTGAGCCCCAATTTTTAATCCTGTGATGATTTTAAGAAAATCTGTTGTCTTTCTTGCTGTAATCGCTCTTGCTTCATTTGGATTGTGCCAGGCGCAACACAGTAATACCCTTACAGCCACCCTGGATGAGGAAACCAATAAAATAAATGTACAACAGGAATTCATTTATCGAAATTCCTCATCAGATACCCTTTCCACCCTTGTTTTCAACGACTGGGCGAATGCGTATTCCGACAAAAATACCGCACTCGCAAAGCGATTTGCTGAAGAATTTAAGAAGAGTCTCCACCTGGCCAAAAGAGATGAACGAGGTTATACTGAAATCCTCAGTGCGGTGGACAATGAATACAGGGGACTTACCTGGCTCCGTCTTGCAGGCAAGGACCTCATACAAATTGTGCTTAACGAGCCTATTGCACCAGGGGAAGAGGCTAAACTTTTTATCACTTATTCCGTGCAACTTCCACCGGACAAATACACTCCTTACGGATATAATAACAACGGTGGGTATTATCTGAAAGACTGGTACCTTACGCCGGCGGTATATGATGGCAAATGGCTGATGTATTCCAACAAAAACCTCGAAGATCTGTATACGGATATTACAGATACCCAGATCAACTTTATCTATCCAGATTCCTTATTTCTCGGGACAAATTACAATGAAGCCAGCGTCACTAATTTTCCAAGTAAACAGTATGCCTCCCTGCGCGGTGAAAGTCGAAAAAGCTGTGACATTATTCTGAATCCGCTTAAGAAATTTGTTAAGCATGTCACACCGGATCTGATTGTAGTCACAGACATCCAGGCAAAGAAATATGATAAATCTTTACAGGGCATCTCGATAAACAGAATCACCGGCTTCATTCATGGTAATCTTGGCGATTTTCCCTATGAACAATTGCTGGTAAGTGAAATTGACTTTAACAAGAATCCTTTATATGGATTAAATCAGCTGCCTTCTTTTATAAGGCCCTATGATGAGCAATTTCAGTTTGAAATGAAATTCCTGAAAACGGCACTCATCAGTTACCTCAAGGAAAGTATATTCCTGGATCCCCGGAAGGACAAATGGGTGAATGACGCTCTTGTGAATTATATGATGATTAAATATGCAGATGAATATTATAATGGACAAAAACTACTAGGTAAGCTTTCCGGCTTATGGGGCTTCAGGAATTACAAGCTGGCAAAGATGGATTTCAATGATCAGTATGCCTTTCTATACATGCTCACGGCCAGAAATAACCTGGATCAGGCCCTGAGCACTCCGAATGATTCCCTGATCAAATTCAATCAGAAAATTGCCAATACTTATAAGGCAGGACTCGGCCTGGCTTATCTTGCCGAATATATAGGCCAGGAGCGAGTTGATCGCAGTATTCTTGAATATTATGAAAAGCACAAACTGCAACCCACCGATCCTTCAGATTTTGAGACGGTATTAATTAAGAATTCAGATAAGGATATCACATGGTTTTTTGATAATTATGTCGCCACCAGCGACAGGATCAACTTTAAGATCAAAAAAGTGGTTAAAACCCCGGATTCTTTAACCGTCACTCTTAAAAATAAGACCGGCACCAATGTCCCTATTTCTCTGTTCGGGATTAATCAGGATACCATAGTCTCTAAATACTGGTTCTCAAATATTGAAAAAACAAAAACTTTCACCATTCCGCGCGGTAATGAAGAACGACTTGTCCTCAATTATGATCAGAAAATCCCTGAATTTAATCAGCGTGATAATTGGAAAACACTGAATGGATTTTTTTCCAGCAATAAAAAATTGAAGTTTCAATTTTTTAAAGACGCTGAAGATCCCTATTACAATCAAATATTTTTTATGCCAGTGATTGGCTTCAACATCTATGACGGCGTGACACCGGGTGTTCGGCTCACAAATAAGACCTTGCTGGAACGACCTTTTATCTTTGATTTTTCACCGTCTTACGCCATCCGTGAAGGTGCCTTTGTGGGTTATGGCAGATTTAATTACAGACACTACCTTGCAAAAAGTGGCCTGTATGTCACCAATTATGCGCTAAGTGCTTCTACTTCTCACTTCCAGGTCAATTCAAGATATTCTACCATTACCCCTTCATTTGGCCTGGGATGGCGCCCGGACAATCTCATATCCAACAAAAGAGAATCACTTATTTTCAGATATGTCAATGTTTTGAGAAGTATAGATGAAAGTCTTGGTGAACTTGACACACCTCCGGACTATAGCATTATTAATGTTCGCTATAATCAGAACAATAACGGTATTATTGATTATTTATCCTGGTTTGCCGATGCACAGCACGGCAGTGATTTCAGCAAGCTTTCGTTCGAATTGGAATACAGGAAGCTCTTTGAGAATAACAGGCAGTTCAACTTTAGGTTTTTTGCAGGAAAGTTCCTGAGAAATAAAACCACTTCTTATGTCAATCCGGATTTTTTCAGTTTTGCCCTGGATAGGCCTACGGATTATCTGTTCGACTACAGTTATCTGGGCAGGTCGGAGGATACTGGCATCGTTAGCCAGCAAATCGTTATTGCAGAAGGTGGCTTCAAATCAAAACTTCCGGATCCCTTCGCAAATAACTGGATGGCAACTTCAAACGCCAGTATCAATATCTGGAGGTGGATTGAACTATATGGGGACATAGGCCTTATGAAAAGTAAATCAGAAAATCTGCGATTCGTCTATGACTCCGGCATTAGGCTCAATCTGGTAACCGATTATTTCGAATTATACCTTCCTCTCTATTCAAATAATGGTTGGGAAGTAGGGCAACCAAATTATGATGAAAAGATCCGCTTCATAGTGACGCTGAGCCCTAAAACGCTCATTGGTCTCTTCACAAGAAAGTGGTTTTAATTAATTGAAATATTTCTAAAAAGAAGAAGGCTTTCCGCCCTATTGTTGGCGATACTTTTTTATATATCAATATTTTTATCAAATATTGAATTTGCATCCGCCATTACTGACTTTCATAATCAAACTATTTTGATACTTTTGTAAAATATAGTTGACCGCCCAATGAAAGTTAAACTACAGTCAAGTGATGACATTTCCTTTGATGATTTCCGGGCACAGATTCTGAATGACTATGAGGTGGCGGTGACCAGCAGAGAATGCAGTCTGCTCGGAAGGCGCGAAGTATTGACGGGCAAAGCCAAATTCGGTATTTTCGGCGATGGAAAGGAATTACCTCAGCTGGCTATGGCAAGGTCATTTATGGATGGGGATTTCAGAAGCGGGTATTACAGGGATCAAACCCTGATGATGGCCCTGGGATTGTTAACTCCTCATGATTTTTTTCATGGATTATATGCCACCCCGGATGTTGAAAAAGAACCAATGTGTGCGGGCAGGCAGATGGGCGGGCATTTTGGCACCCACAGCCTTCATGAGGACGGGAGTTGGAAAGATCTTACTTCTCAGAAGAACAGCAGCCCGGATATATCCCCCACTGCAGGTCAGATGCCAAGACTGCTTGGACTCGCACAGGCATCTAAAATATACCGGAACATACAAGGTCTCAAGGCAGATAAATTCTCAGAGAATGGGAATGAAGTAGCCTGGGGCACCATTGGGAATGCAAGTACCAGTGAAGGACATTTCTTTGAAACACTGAACGCTGCAGGTGTCTTACAAGTGCCGATGGTCATTAGCATCTGGGATGACGCTTACGGAATCTCCGTCCCGGCTAAATACCAGACAACGAAGGAGGATATTTCCGAAATTCTTAAAGGGTTCCAGCGCGATGAAAAAAACGCCGGTTATGAAATCCTGAAGGTAAGAGGATGGGATTATACAGCCTTGATTCATGCTTATGAAAATGCCTCAGATATTGCCCGGGAATCACATGTTCCTGTCCTTATTCATGTGACAGAACTCACCCAGCCGCAGGGTCATTCTACCTCCGGATCCCACGAACGCTATAAAAGTGAAGAGCGGTTAAAATGGGAGATGGCCTATGACTGTAATAAGCGGTTCAGGGAGTGGATCATAGAAAATAAAATTGCAGATGACGAATCGCTGATAACGCTGGAAAAGTCGATAAAAAAAGAGGTGAGGTCTGCCAAGAAAGAGGCCTGGGATGCTTTTTTACGTCCCCACAAAGTTGAGAAAAAGACGCTGATTACTCTTCTTGACAACGTCTCAGCCATTGGCAGCAACAGACCTTATCTTTCACGAATAAAAAATGATCTCATCGCTATTGAAGAACCCCTGAAGAAGGATCTTGCCACCAAAGCAAGGAAGGCGATGCGCTACCTTTTGGGTGAATCCGGACCGGAAAAGGAAGCGCTGAAAAATTGGATTAAGGGTTTTTTTAAGGAAAACCAACCCAGGTTCAGTTCGCATCTTTACAGTGAGCTCCCCGGCAAGGCGACCGCCATTAAAATGATTGCCCCAACCTATGAGGAAGAACCGGAATCAGTGGATGGACGGCTTATCCTGAGGGATAATTTCGACCGGCTTTTCGAGCGATACCCGGAACTCATTATGTTTGGTGAAGACAGCGGCACCATAGGAGATGTGAATCAGGGACTCGAGGGATTGCAAAAAAAGTATGGAGAACTTCGGGTTTCCGATACAGGCATCAGGGAGACCACGATCATCGGCCAGGGAATAGGACTCGCTCTCAGAGGGCTCAGGCCAATTGCCGAAATTCAGTATCTGGATTATCTTCTATATGCAATACAAACACTCAGCGACGATTTGGCCACGTTGCTGTATCGTTCCGCAGGAAAACAGAAAGCTCCGCTGATTGTTCGTACCAGAGGTCATCGTCTGGAAGGGATCTGGCATTCAGGATCTCAAATGGGAGCTTTTATACATCTTTTAAGGGGCATGTATATTCTGGTACCCAGAAATATGACACAGGCCGCAGGCTTTTATAATACACTGCTGAAAAGTGACGAACCTGCACTTGTTATCGAAAGTTTGAATGGTTACCGACTCAAAGAGAAGCGGCCTTCTAACCTGGGCGAACTTTGCACTCCTATCGGACAGGTGGAAATTATCAGTGAGGGTACGGACATCACGCTGGTATCCTACGGCTCCACGCTTAGGATAGTAGAGGATGTATTAAAAGATCTGAAGGAAGTTGGTATAGATGCGGAGTTAATAGATGCCCAATGCCTCCTGCCTTTTGATATTGATCAAGCAGTTGTGCAGAGTGTCAGAAAAACCAACAGGCTGCTCATCATTGACGAAGATGTACCCGGGGGTTGTGCCGCTTATCTGATGCAGGAAATCCTTGAAAATCAGGGAGCTTACAAATACTTAGACAGTGCGCCTCAAACACTTACCGCAAACGCACATCGTCCGGCTTATGCCACCGATGGGGACTATTTTTCCAAGCCAAACGCTGAAGATATTTTTGAAAAGGTGTATGCTATTATGCATGAATCGAATCCAGGCGATTTTCCTGAACTTCTCTGAGAGTCGTCATCCGGAATCTACCCGGACGTATTATTTTTTTTCTTTATTAGGGTCATAGGTTTTTGAGGGTTCAATTACCGGATAATCCATAGTCACTTTTTTTGATGAAGTCCTTATGATGTCAACAAGACAAATTTATGAGAATCTGCAGCCATTTTTCGGGCGGTTTACGTTTTGAGAATTTTTTACTTTCTGACCTGCCGTAATTACCTTAAGTTTAGATGTCCCAAAACATCATATGATGAAGCAACTAGGTAGGCTGTTAAAAAAATGGTATGGACTCACAGGCCTGTCAGCCGTACCTCTTGAAGGGTATAACAGCACCAACTACAAAGTACAGGACGGAAAATCGAATTACGTTCTTAAAATATATCCAAGGAACGATGAAAACCTGGAATTGCTCCATTCTGAAAACAGAATATTATTAAAACTTGCCGGACTCGAAGCATATGATTTTCCGGCGGTACTCCCGAATCTTAAGGGAGACATGCTCAGCCTGAATAAAACGCATATTCTACGACTTCTGACCTTCGTAGAAGGTGATTTTCTTGGATCTGTGCCACATCCCCCTAAGCTTCTTAATTCTTTTGGAACCTTTTTAGGAATCATGGATCGCAAATTGGAAGGTTTGCGGGATGCTACCCTGGCTTCAAGAGAATATCCCTGGGATCTCCAATTTCTTGACAGCAACAGAGCCTATTTAAAAAATATTCCTGATCCTGCAGATCGTAGCCTGGTGGATTATTTTTATATGCAGTTTGAACAGCAGGTATTCCCCAGGCGCGCTAAACTGAGAAAGGGCATAGTTCACAATGATGCCAATGTATGGAATGTGCTGACCTCAAAAGGCAGGGTGACAGGGCTCATCGATTTCGGCGATATGTGCTATACCTGGCTGATCAGTGAACTTGCCGTGGGTCTCACCTATCTCATGATGGATGAGGATGATCCCCTTGAAATCTGCAGTGAAGTCATTAGTTCCTATCATCGGATAATGCCACTCAAAGAAATTGAGCTGAAAGTGCTCTATTACTTGATAGCCGGGCGTTTATGTATAAGTGTCTGCAATTCAGCCTACGCCAAAATCTGCAACCCTGAATCTGAATACATTACAATAAGCGAAAAAAGCGCCTGGAAACTTTTGCGAAAAATGCTTACGATAAGTCCGGTGAAGGCGGGTAATACCTTCTTGAAAGCCGCCGGATATACTATTGTTCAGCCTGTTGCACCTGAGGCGGATATAAAAAGAAGAAATCGCTTTCTGAGCGGGTCCATGAGCCTCACTTACCAAAAGCCTGTACAAATGAAACAGGCGGCCTTCCAATATATGTATGATACGGAAGGCAATACTTTTTTAGATGCCTACAATAACATCATGCTCGCCGGACATTGCCATCCAAAAGTGGTGCGGGCCGGACAGAAGATGATGTCACGACTCAATACCAATACCCGTTATTTATACGAGGAACTGGCCGATTACAGCGAAAAATTACTTGCCCGGTTCCCTGATCCGCTTACCAAAATATTCTTTGTAAACTCAGGAAGTGCGGCAAGTGACCTCGCCCTCAGATTGGCTACACGTCATACCAGAAGAGAACGGATCATGGTACTAGAGCACGGGTACCATGGGCATACCATGGCAGCAATTGACGTCAGTCACTACAAATACAATCGAGAAGGGGGAAGGAAGCGCCATATTATTCAATTACCACTTCCTAAAGTATTTGGCTCAGGATACGCTGATGAAAGCCTAGCTGAGAGACATTTTTCAGAAGTAACTTTAAAAAACCTGGAACGGCATCCCGGAGAAATTGCCGCGTTTATTGCGGAACCGATAGTCGGATGCGGAGGTCAGGTGCCGCTCGCCCCGGGATATTTGAAGCGTATCTACCCGGAAATCAGAAACTCCGGGGGGTTGTGTATCAGTGATGAAGTTCAGGTGGGATTTGGAAGGCTTGGAGACCATTTCTGGGGTTTCGAAATGCATGGTGTAATCCCCGATATCGTGGTTATTGGAAAGCCTATGGGCAACGGACATCCTATTGGTGCCGTGGTCACAACTGAGGCGATTGCTAAAAGTTTTGAAGAAGGTCCTGAATTTTTCAGTTCTTTCGGTGGAAATCCGGTTTCCTGTGCGATCGGAAAGGCAGTTCTCGATGTCATTGATGAGGAAAAGCTTCAGGAGAACGCCCTCCAAGTGGGAAATCATCTGATTGCCACAATTAAGGAAATGCAGCAAAAGGTACATTATATTGCAGATATAAGAGGAAGCGGGTTATTTTTGGGGGTCGAGCTCCAGGACAAAAATGGACAACCTGCCACAGAACTGGCTGCAAAAATAAAAAACGGTCTGAGGGACAAACACATCCTGATTGGTACGGATGGACCTTATGATAATGTGTTGAAAATCAAACCGCCACTTTCTTTTACAACTGAGAATTCCGTAAAACTCACCACTGCCATGATGGAAATTTTCATAGATTCTTAAAAATTTCCTAAAAAAACTATATTTGTATTACAAACATAAACCTGTTGAGAATGGCTACATTCAAAAATGATACGGGCCTCGCCCTGCTTAGAATATCTGCTTCTGCTTTGTTGCTTACCCATGGCATCCCTAAATTCCAAAAGCTCCTTCAGGGAGATTTTGAGTTTGCGGATCCTCTGGGAATAGGCGCAACACCCTCCTTATTTCTGGTCGTCATAGCAGAATTCCTCTGTCCGATTTTGATCATCCTCGGCTTTAAGACCAGATGGGCAGCCATCCCTCCTGCGATCGCAATGCTTGTCGCTGCCCTAATGCAACATGCTGCGGATCCGTTTGCTGTTAAGGAAAAGGCGCTGCTGTTTCTGGCAATGTTTGTAAGTATCATTTTTTTAGGTCCCGGAGCGTACAGTGTCGATAAAAGATAATCAGACAAGGTGTATCAATAGTTCCTTCAGCAGATCCTGTTGGGAAAGAGACTGTGCCCCTACGCCTTTGCCCTTTAAGTCCAGCTCACGCAGACAAGAGATCATCATGCTCGATTTTTTCATTGAATAATTTTTAGCGGCAGTCTGAAATTCAGAGACGAAATAGGGGTTGATTCCTAATACCCCCTCCACATTTTTAGCGGAGTGATCGGAGAGGCAGTGGTATTGTAGTAATTGGGTAAAAAAACTGTGCAACACGGTGATGGTAAGAACAAACGGATGGTCCTTCGGATTTTGACCGAAATAGTTCATGATCCTGCTCGCCTTTATCATGTCCCGCTCCCCGATTGCCTTTTTCAATTCAACATTATTGTATTCCTTACTGATACCAATATGCGCTTCTATTAATTCAGGAGTAACTTCGAGCCTATCCGCCATAACCAGCTGCAATTTGGATAATTCGTTAACTATACGACTGAGATCCGTACCGAGATAATCTACCAGTAAAGCCGATGCGACGGGTGAAATCTGCAAACCCTTGCCTTTAAGTAATTTCCTGATCCAATCAGCCACCTGATTCTCATATAGAACTCTGCTCTCAAGTACGATACCACCGGATGCAATGATGGCCTTATGTAACTTTTTGCGTTTGTCCAGGGTCCTATATTTATAGCAAATAATAAGGACGGTAGACCGCTGCGGATGCTCGGCGTATCCCGCCAATTTTTCTATGGTTCTGGACAAATGTTGTGCTTCCCTCACAATAATAACCTGCTTCTCGGCCATCATTGGATACCTTCGGGCATGACTCACTATTTCTTCTATCGTAGTTTCCATTCCGTAAACTGCGATTTGATTAAAGGCCTTTTCTGATTCGGTAAGTAAGGAAGATTCCAGGAATTCTGACGTTTTATCAATGTAATAAGGTTCCTCCCCCGATAGAAAATAAATAGGACGCACTGTTCCCTTTTCTACCTCCAGAACAATGCGCCGAGCTTCTTCCATTCAAAAATTTTCCTGACATTTGCCGGATGAAATCCCTTGATTTCCCCGGGTATAATTTCCGTTTCAAAAATAGCGAAAATAAGACCTGGATCTTCGACATCATCCGCAAAAAATTTGTGATCCTGCAGCCTGAGGAATGGGTGCGGCAACATGTGGTACACTTGCTGACTACCGATAAGAATTACCCCCGCGGACTTGTTAATGTGGAAAAGGTTTTGAAGGTACACGGTTTGAAAAAACGTTATGACATCGTTGTCTTCAACACAAATGGAACCATTCGGTTGCTGGTTGAATGTAAGTCGCCTGATGTGATGATCACACAGGAAACCTTTGATCAGATTGCCAGGTATAACATGGAATTAAGAGCTGGCTATCTGCTGGTAACTAATGGACTCACCCATTTTTGCTGCCAGATGGACTACCAGAAAGAAAAATACGTCTTTTTGCACCATATTCCTGATTTTAGCCGTTAATTTG
>JBGTMS010000184.1:0-12447 GCA_041743425.1 Zeaxanthinibacter sp.
AATCTCAATAATCTTCATAGTAGGGAGGATAAATTGGTGTTAGCCGAATCTGATAAATATATAATATTTTTTCGGACAATAACCTTATTTTTGCCTACAAATATAGGCTGTTCATGGAGGTACAAGGAACCCTGATACCCATAGGTGGAAATGAAGATAAAGGTACAGCAACTGGTGAACAATACCAGCTTGAATACATTGAAACCGGGATCTTATCCAGAGTGGTCAGGGAGAGTGGAGGCCAGCATGCCCTCATCCTGATTATTCCAACCGCATCAAGTATTCCTTCTGAGGTCAGCGCCAATTATATCCAGGCTTTTCATAAACTGGGTTGCAATAATGTCCGCATTCTGGATATCCGCCGCCGGGAGCAGTCCGAGGAACATAATAATATAGAATTAATTCGTACTGCGAACTGTATCATGTTCTCCGGAGGCAACCAGTCCAACATCATCAGATTGATCGGGGGCACAACCATTCATACCGTCCTGACGGAACGTTTTAAAAAGGAGAAACTTGTAATTGCAGGAACAAGTGCAGGAGCGATGTGTATGTCTTATGAAATGATCACCGGGGGCAGCAGCAAGGATTCCCTTGTCAAGGATGCTGTCAAGATGGGAAGGGGAATGGGCTTTATTCCCAATCTGGTCATTGATTCGCACTTCATTCAGCGGGGACGATTTGGCCGGCTGGCCGAGGCTGTGGCCAAATTCCCTAATTTACTCGGCATTGGTTTGGCCGAGGATACGGCATTGGTCATTAAAGAGTGCAATACCTTTGAAGTTATCGGCTCCGGGATGGTCATTCTCTTTGATCCCAGAGATCTGAAACACAATAATGTTGAAATCCTGAATCCGGGGACACCCATGTCGCTTGTCAATCTGAAAACCCATGTATTGACCAATGGAGATAAATTCAATATTACCAAAAGGCAGGTTAAAGTCCTGCCGCTTGATGCCCCCTTTATCACAACTTAATCCTTGTAAATATTTATTTGTGCGTCCTTTTCCATTACCTGATAGGCCCGGTACATGCCTTCTGTATTGAAAGGTAAGGCCACATTGCCTGAAGCGTCCACCGCCACGAGACCTCCGTCCCCCCCAATCGCTGCCAGTCTTTCATGAATGACCATCCGGCAGGCCTCTGCCAGAGAAAGACCCTTAAATTCCATCAGGCAGGAAACATCGTATGCAACCACACCTCTGATAAAATATTCCCCGCTGCCGGTGCAGGACACGGCACAGGTCTTGTTGTTCGCATAATTTCCGGCACCTATCATCGGACTATCGCCCAAGCGGCCGAATTTTTTATTGGTCATGCCGCCTGTTGACGTAGCGGCTGCCAGATGGCCGTTCATGTCACAGGCTACAGCTCCCACTGTGCCGAATTTGGAATTTCGTTTGCTGGCATGATCCAGCTGAAAATCTTCACTATCCCGAATCTCCAGCCATTGCCGGTAACGGAAATCTTCATGAAAATAAGCCGGATCTTCCAACTGGTACCCCCGCATTCTTGCGAACTGCAACGCGCCTTCTCCTGCCAGAAATACATGTCCGCTGTGCTCCATAACATCACGGGCGAGAGACACTGGGTTCTTTATCCCACTAATGAGGCCGACTGCGCCGGCCTTCAGATTGCTGCCGTTCATTATGGAGGCATCCATTTCATGTTTCCCTTCCGCCGTAAAGACACTTCCTTTTCCCGCATTGAATAAAGGGCAGTTTTCCAGAATAATTACGGCTGCCTCTACGGCGTCAATGGCCGATCCCCCGGAACTCAGGAGACGGTAACCATTGTCCAATGCGTCTTCGAGGGCTGCCCGGTATGCTGCCTCTTTTTCCGGGGTCATATCACCTTTAATAAGGGTTCCTGCACCCCCGTGGATTGCCAATGCGTACTTTTGTCCCATCTACTTCACAGCCGTATAGCCCCTCTTTTTTTGTTGAATGGTATTCATAATTGCAGGCGCATGCACCCTTGAATTCTCAATAAACCATTTATGGGTTTCCATTCCGCCACAGATGACTCCTGCAAGGAAAAGGCCTTCCACATTGGTTTCCATAGTTTCAGGGTTGTAATCCGGCAACCGCTTGTCATCATCAGAAAGTCGGATTCCAAGCGTTTCCAGAAATGTAAAATCAGGCATATATCCTGTCAGCGCTAATACGAAGTCGTTGTTGAGCCGCACCTCTCCCTCCGGTGTATCCAATAACAGGTACCCGGGGATAATTTGCCTGACCACGGTATTAAAATAAGCTTTTATGCTACCTTCTTCGATCCTGTTAATGATGTCAGGCCGCGCCCAGTATTTTACACGCTTGCCCACCTCCGGCCCACGGACAATCAGCGTAACGGCTGCCCCTTTCCTCCAGCATTCCAGAGCGGCATCCACCGCAGAGTTACTGGCTCCGATAACCGCCAGTTTCTGACTTGCATAAAAATGTGGGTCCTTATAGTAATGGGATACTTTTGGCAAGTCTTCCCCCGGCACATTGATGGTATTGGGGAGGTCATAAAAACCGGTGGCAACAATCACATTGTGCGCTTCATAAGTTTTCTTTTCAGACACAATCTTAAAAATAGCCTCCTCTTTGCGGACCTCTTTCACTTTTTCAAAAAGATGTATCGATAAATCATTTGAGGTGACAATGCGCCTGTAATATTCAAGGGCTTCGTTTCTTTTTGGTTTGGCCTCCTTACTGATAAAGGGAACCTGGTCTATCTCCAATCGCTCGGAAGAGGAAAAAAACTGCATATTTACCGGATAGTTAAACAGAGAGTTCACTATAGGACCCTTTTCCAATATGAGGTATTGTAAGCCTTTTTTTTTGGCCTCAAGGCCACATGCGATCCCGATCGGACCACCACCTATGATAAGAACATCTAAAACTTCCATTAACCCCCGAGTTGTTTTAATTCCCGAATGGTCTTTTCCGGATGCTCACTTTTAAAGATAAAGCTTCCCGCGACCAGTACGTCGGCACCTTCCGAAATCAGTCTTTCCGCATTGTCCATGCCGACTCCGCCGTCTATTTCAATCAGCGTTTTAGCGCGGCTGTCTTTTATCAGTTCTTTCAGTTCCTTTAATTTTTGAAAGGTATTTTCTATAAAGGACTGACCTCCGAACCCCGGATTGACACTCATCAGGCATACAAGATCTATATCCCTGATCGTATCACTAAGCAGGGAAACACCGGAATGAGGATTCAGTGCCACTCCTGCCAACATTCCCTCTGCCTTAATAGCCTGTAGCGTCCTGTGAAGGTGGGTACTGGCTTCGTAATGCACTGTAAGAACATAGGCTCCCAGCGTGGCAAAGGTTTTGATATACCTGTCGGGATCGACAATCATCAGGTGCACATCAAGGGGCTTACTGGCATGTTCGGCAATAGCTTTTATCACAGGAAAACCATAGGAAATATTGGGTACGAACAGTCCGTCCATGACATCGATATGGTGCCAGTCGGCCATACTTCCGTTTACCATTTCCACGTCCCTTTGCAAATTGCCGAAATCGGCTGCAAGGAGGGAGGGTGCAATTTTGATGGATGACATGAATTTGACTCTATTATTTTAGTTCCACAAAGATACACATTGCTGCCCAGCGGCATCATGGATTTGGACACGGAATACCCTGGATCTTCCGGGCATCAGATGTGACGGCGCCCTTTTCTGCGGTTCCCGGATAGCTCCAGGGTGGAATGGGCGCTGGAACGGACGTTTTTTGCAATAATTCCGGATACTAATATGCTTTCCCGGGAATTCGAATCAGCCCAGGCCTGCTATCACTGTCAGAGCCCGGTCAATTTCTTTCTTCGAATTATATATATGTACAGAATGCCTGATCCGATCCTCACCGGTTGATCGGGGTTGGAGTCGTTCCTTTTCCCATAGGATGTTTTGCAGTTCAGGTCCGGATACTCCCTTTACTCCATAGGTGGTAATTCCCGCGGCCATGGCTTCATTGGTAGAAGAAAAGATAGTGACGTGGTCCATCTCCTTCAGGCCATCGCGAAGATAGCTTCCCAATTCCCTGATCCGCGCATGCCAGACTTCCTGTCCAATGGTGTTATAAAAGTCGACGGCAGCATCATAACCGGCCAGCAAGCCTGCATTCCCTGTCCCGTTCTGCATCAGTCTAAAACCGTGGTCGTCCTTATTGTCCCAATTGTAGCTGGCGATGGTAGTCCAAATTTCACCAACTGCTTCCTTGTCTATATATAAAAGGCCGCTTCCGGCCGGTGCCAGCAGCCATTTGTGCAAGCTGGAATAATAGGCATGACAGCCAATGGCCTTGACATCAACCGGAATGTGTCCCACACCCTGGGCGCCATCAATCACAGTAAAAATATCTCTTTTTCTGGCCTCGGTACAAATCTCCCGGACGGGTAGAATGGTCCCATAACCTGAAACCATATGAGGAATGGCTATAACTCTTGTCTGTGGAGTAACCTCCTTAAAAATCGCCTCATATATCTCGTCAGGATCGTTGGCCGGTTCCGGTAAAATGGCCTGCTTATAGACGCAACCCTTCCTTTTGGCCAGTAATTGCCACGCTCCGAAACCCCCGCCATGCTCCTGGTTGGTATTGAGCAACTCATCTCCCATCTTAAGATTCAAGCCCATCCCGACATAGTTCATACCAAACGTGGCATTTTGTATAAGCGAGAGTTCCCGGTAATCGCAGTTGACAATGGCTGACAATTTAGTGCGCAGGTCTTCATAGGGAAAATATCCCGTCAGGAGTTCCGGACCGGATCCGTCCGTATAATCGATCGTAGCGGCCTCCACATTGTAATGCAACATATGGTTGATCACCTTGTCGAGAACATAACCAGGGGTCGGTCCCATGGTCCCGTTGTTAAAATAGGTCTGCCCCTCTTTTAACGGAAATTGCTTTCTTACTAATTTCCAATAATGTTCGTCCCGCGTAGCCTGTTTTAACTGGGTCAGGGACCAGTCCTTTGAGGTGTCAAAGGACAATAGAGGCATGGATAGCATGGCCAGAGTACCCTGCTTCATGAAATTTCGCCGGTGGTGCATAAATTTCGGCTCTAAACGGTTATTTTATAAGTAAGGACTGCCCACTAAAAACACGGCCACATAACGGAAATAATACACCCTCTGCACTATGGATCTTATAACAATATGCCTTTCATAACGGATCGCTCACTCAGTGGAATTAGAACCAGTGGGCACCCTGTACCGGCATTTCATAAAACCATTCTCCGTCACTTGCTTTGATCTTTTTTTCCGGTATAATATTCATTTTCTGCATCAGCCCCGGACAGCAGATAGACAAAGAGGTCGGCGATCTCCTTTTCATTCAGTCTGTTCAGCAGCCCGGCCGGCATCGGAGAAACAGGAGAAAGTTCTCTTTTAACCACATTTTTTTTCGGGATTTTGGTAGTATAGGAGGTGTTAAACGGATTGGGGCTGATCGTGATGGAATCACCCACCTCTGAAATGACTTTTCCCGCTACCTTTTTATCATCGGACATGTGGAACAGGGTATAGGCGTATTGGTCAGTAATCTCGTCATTGGGACTGTAAATAGAAAAAAGCAGGTCATAAGCCCCGAATTTAGTATGGATCTGGGTCAGATCAGGACCCGTGGCACCGCCTTCTCCATGCATCCTGTGACAAAGTATACAGGTAGCCGCCTGAAACGCTCGTTCCCCGTCGGCAAGCGTCCCTTTGTATTGTTCCAGGCCGCCTCCCCAGAGCATATCCCCCATATCGGCACCGGTGTAGGTTCCTCCCGGGCCAATGGGTTGTGGCAAATCTGCCACTGCATCTGAAGGGGAGTATACCCCGGATAGTTCCTGATAATGAGCCTTGTCCTTTTCAGGGACATGAGACATGGCGGTAAGGCGGACATTCTCCATGCAGGCCTTGAAACTCATCCCGCCTTTGGCACTCAATACTTCATAAAACCACTGGAAATAATCCTCCCTGAGGGCAGGGGTCCAGCCGAAATCTGCATGGCTGATCAGTACGCCATAGTAAATGGCCTCACTTGGAGGCATTTTTTCAATCACTTCCCTGATAAGCGGCCCATATTGTTCGCTCCGCATGGTGGTCTCTTCTGAAAGCATCTGGTCGTTAATAACCGTTTTCTCACGGGTATGTTTTTTTAACAGACCGCAAAGAGTCGCAGTGATGCCATCGTCTTTTAGAAATAAGAGTAACTGCGCCATCTCTCTTGTTAGGTCGTTGTTTTCATTTGGGAAATGAGGCTTGATTTTACGGATCACCATCCTGCGGTGTGTTTCATCCGGTGATCCCATCCTGATCCCTAAGAGCGAATAGGCCCGGAGCAGGTCCATTTGTTGAGACTTAGTCAATTTGTTCCATGCAACCTGGTCAAGTTTTTCAATAATTTTTCCCTGTATTTCGGACGTACCCTGATGGGCCATTGCGATTCCACCTTCTATTAATTTAACAGGATCCGATTCACTGAGGTATTGCGCCTCCCAATTCTTCAGAGGCTGATGTTCAAGGGCCACCCGCGAGGCATAGCGAATAAAGCGGTCGCTATGGCTGAGATTCTCCCAAGCCAACGGGACGGCCTTGTCTGAGACGTCTGAATGGTATTTTTCGATTTCCTTTCTAAGGGTTCTCAATGCTGTATTCTCTGTATTGTCAACAGCTGGTGTCTCGCTCTTAACCTCACCTTTGGACCGTAACCGGAATAAGTGGGAATCCAGCCCCCTGCCCCCTGTGGCAAAATAAAGATGGCCATCTCCTCCGGCGATCATGTCGGTTAGCGGGAGGGGCGTACCAGTAAGGAATTCTTCCCTCTCCCCCGTATAACTACTTCCACTGGCCTGCAGGTTGATGAAGTAAACTGTGCCGAAACTCCAGTCCATAATGAACAGGCCATTCTTATATTTTTCCGGAAAATGTAAGCCGGCACCGCTCAGAACAGCGGTGGGCGATCCTTGTTCCAGATTATGCACGGCTGGGAGGTTGTCCGGGTAATAAGCCGGCCATTTTCCCGAACCGGTACGCCAGCCGTATTCACTGCCACTTGTAGCATGGCAGATACGGGTTGGGCGGTACCAGGGCATCCCGATGTCCCATTCCATATCCGCATCATAGGTAAATAATTCTCCATCCTGATTGAACGCGATATCAAATGGGTTGCGATATCCGGCCGAAATCAATTCCCACTTTGTGCCATCCGGATTGAATCTTGCAATCCACCCGCCGGGCGCCAGGATATCATTCGCATGTCCTCTGGCATCCAGATAAGGCTTAAAAAGATTATCCTCGCCCCAATTACTTGGGAGCCGGCTGTTCTCCTTCACCTTCTCAGGTAACAGGGTATGGTTTCCGGCTATGAAATAAAGTTGTTTTCCATCAGGACTTAAAGCAAAGCTATGGGGCCCGTGTTCTCCCTCCCCATCCAGTTTAAGAAGCATAGCTATGGTATCCAGAGTTCCGTCACCATCCGCATCTGTTATCCTGTAAACCCCGCTGCTTCTTTCTTCCTCGTCGGGGATTTCATCATCCCAGCTTTTGTTGACGGCTACGTACAATGCATCAAAGGCCCAGAACAGGCCGTGTGCTTCCCCAATTTCGAGTGGCAACGCCTTCACATCGGAAACATCTAATACCTCTCCCATAGCCGGTGTTTTGAAGCTATAGATCTTCCCATGCTGATCGCAGGCGTACATGGTGCCATCCGGGGATTCGGCAAGAGCCACCCAGGAGCCCTGCTCGTGCATACTCGGGTGGTACAGGGAATCGAGTTCAAAGCCCGAAGGAAGTTGAAATTCAATGGGGACTGAGGGTATGGCCTGAGTTTGGGCACTCTCTTTCCCGTTATTACAGGAAGCCAGGAGGAGAATGAGCACGGATAGACAGAAGAAATGTGGTTTGTTTATTGGCATGGCTTTGCACGTTTATAGTTCATAAATATAGGGAAAGAAGTCGGTTATCGGAGGAGGGAAAGCAAAGATTCAAGTTTGAGCGGTCGCGTATACATTTCAGGTGCACCGTCTGCCCGGCGCGGCCATGAAGCCGGGGGGCGATCCCAATAGAGTTCGACCCCGTTTCCGTCAGGGTCATCCAGATAGATGGCTTCAGACACGCCATGATCCGCTGATCCTGTGAGCGGGTACCCTGACTGCAAAAGGCGGTCATAAATAACGGCCAGATCTTTCCGGTCCGGGTAAACAATGGCTGTGTGGAACAAGCCAACGGACTGCTTGCTTGCCGGTCCGGAATTTTTACTGTAGCAGACGTTCAGACCTATATGATGATGATATCCGCCTGCGGCTATAAATACGGCATCGTCACCGTATCGCATGGTGATCTTAAAACCCAGCAAATCGCAATAAAAGGTAACCGATCGTTCCAGATCCGCAACTTTGAGGTGTATATGTCCAATGCGGGCGCCATCCGGGACCTGATAGGAATCGGCAGGTATCATTTAAGTCTGTTTTGACAAAAGGTACAACGGAATCCCCGTTTACGGACCAATTTTATCCGAATTTGTCGAAGTACAAACTTGAATAAAGCTTAGCTGAGGTGCTTGTGAACAAAGGAAGAAGGAATAAAACAAAAAAACTCCGGTAATCAGCCGGAGTTTATTCATCAATCAAAAAACGAACAGTCATGATAAACTGTTGTTACGGTACACAATTTACAATATTTATACCATAAATCCAATTTATGGAATTTTTAACTATTGTAAAGCGGGGCTAACGGCCGGGAAGGCCTAGCCCAGATAGGTTTTCAGGATTTTACTTCTGGAGGTATGTTTTAACCTGCGGATTGCTTTTTCCTTGATCTGCCTGACGCGTTCCCTGGTCAGGTCAAAAGTTTCTCCAATTTCTTCCAGGGTCATAGAATGCTGCCCGGCCAGACCAAAGTACAGGCGAATGACATCTGCTTCCCTCGGAGTGAGGGTCTCGAGAGCCCTTTCTATTTCGGTTCTGAGCGATTCATGGAGAAGATCCTTGTCAGGATTTGGCGACTCCCCGCTTCGTAAGACATCATAGAGGTTAGAGTCCTCCCCGTCAATTAAAGGTGCATCCATCGATACGTGCCTCCCGGAGTTTTTAAGCGATTGCTTAACGTCCTCTACGGTCATATCGAGTTCTTTGGCAATCTCTTCGGCGGAAGGTACCCGTTCATGTGCCTGTTCCAGAAAGGCAAATGTTTTATTGATCTTATTTATGGATCCGATTTTGTTAAGCGGCAAACGTACGATCCTGGACTGTTCGGCCAGGGCCTGTAAAATGGATTGCCGGATCCACCATACGGCATAGGAAATAAATTTAAATCCCCTGGTTTCATCAAAGCGTTGTGCTGCCTTGATCAGGCCCAGATTTCCTTCATTGATCAAATCGGGGAGAGTAAGTCCTTGATTCTGATATTGCTTGGCTACCGAAACCACAAAACGGAGGTTGGCTTTGGTCAGTTTTTCAAGTGCGGCCTGATCGCCTGCCTTGATTCGCTGTGCCAATTCCACTTCCTCATCCGCCGTGATAAGGTCTACCTTGCCGATTTCCTGCAAGTACTTATCCAGGGATGCGGTCTCCCGGTTGGTAACCTGTTTTGTAATCTTGAGTTGTCTCATCTAAATTTCCTTTCTGTTAAGTTCAAAATGCATAGACTGCATATATACTTATACGTAAAAAAGCTGTAAATGTTACAAAGTGTCCAAATAATTTTGATTTCTTTGTTTTTTAACGGAATTTTTCGATAAACGGTCAGTCTGATAAAAGCCTATCGCTTCATCATCAACCTTTTGCCGATCCTCGTGCTGCCACCTTATGGCATGGCAGCCCCAGGGTATATTAAGATTTTAACGTGAATAATGGTTAAGCTTTTTAATTCGAAAATTCTCTTTACCTGACCCCAAAGGGAAATAGTTTTCTCCATCAGGGCTATTTTTATGGGATTTTTTCTCCCGTTTTAAGGTTGGGGGACAGAAAAATCCAGTTTTATTGGCTTAGCCATTATTCACGTGATTTTAAGACGATACAATAGTAGGACACCCTCATTCCATGGAATGGTAATCAGCGCTGTGCCTGCTCTTTATGATCGGCGAATTTCCCGGAAGGCAACTATCAACATAAAAAAAGTCCTGATAAAAATACCAGGACTTTTCCTATCTGTATCGCTTCCGGAGATTAATCTCTCCTTGTCGGTTTACGGTCACGTTGGCGGTCATTACGGCCCCGGTCACGGTCACGATCCCCTCTCTCGCGGTCATTGCTTCTTGGGGGTCGCTCCTTATATCCCTCGGGTTTTGTCAACAACGCCTTGCGTGACACTTTTTCCTTGCGGGTTCTGGGATCGATTCCGATGTATTTTACATCAAAGACATCACCCATATTCACAACGTCGCTAACGTTTTCAGTGCGTTCCCATGCCAGTTCAGATACATGCAGCAGTACTTCATTGCCCGGGGCGTCCAGATATTCAACCACGGCACCGAAATCGAGCATTTTTATGACTTTCACTTCATAAACACTTCCAACCTCCGGTTTAAAGATAATGGAATCGATCTTGGCAAGAACGGCGTCAATACCGGCCTGGTCTGTTCCAAGGATCTCAACGATTCCTTCCTCAGTGACGGGATCTTCATTGATAACGATGGTTGTCTTTGTGGTTTTCTGAAGTTCTTGAATAACCTTTCCACCGGGGCCGATAAGGGCTCCGATAAATTCATTCGGAATGGTGGTGGTCACCATTTTCGGGGCGTGTGGTTTTACCTCCGCATTTGGTTTGGCAATGGCTTCTACCAGCTTCTCCAAAATGTGAAGTCTTCCATTTCTTGCCTGTTTAAGTGCCTTTACGAGAATTTCATAAGACAAGCCCTTTACCTTGATATCCATTTGACAGGCAGTGATACCATCAGCGGTGCCTGTCACTTTAAAATCCATATCTCCCAGATGATCCTCGTCGCCAAGAATATCGGACAGAACAGCAAATTTTCCTGTTTCAGAATCGGAGATCAGACCCATTGCAATCCCGGAAACCGGCTTTTTAAGCTGTACCCCGGCATCCATCAACGCCATGGTTCCGGAACAAACCGTGGCCATGGAGGAGGATCCGTTACTTTCCAATACCTCTGAAACCACCCGTACCGTATAAGGACATTCATCAGGTATCATTCCTTTCAAAGCCCGTTGGGCCAGATTGCCATGACCTACCTCTCTCCTGGAAGTCCCCCTTATAGGCCGGGCTTCTCCCGTAGAAAATGGAGGAAAGTTATAGTGAAGATAAAAAGTCTCTTCGCCTTCAAAGGAAGGCATGTCTATCTGATTGGCCTCCCTGGAGGTTCCAAGGGTTACAGTTGCAAGGGCCTGGGTTTCACCTCTGGTGAAAATAGCAGAACCATGTGTGGAGGGCAGGTAATCAACTTCACACCAGATGGGCCGAATCTCATCGGTTTTGCGGCCATCCAACCGGAGGCCTTCATTCAGGGTAAGGTCCCTTACCGCTGCTTTTTCTGCTTTATTATAATATTTGGAGACCAGGCTACCCATAGATGCCAGCTCATCTTCTGAATAGGAAGCTATGATTTCTTCTTTAATTTTATCGAAGGAAGCACTTCTTTCATGTTTGGCAGAACCTGCCTTCGCTACGGAATAGATCTTGTCATAGGACAGATCCCGGATTTTTTTCTCCAGGGATTCATCCTCGGTAGCGGTCTCATATGTTCTAATCTGCTTCCTGCCAACCGCATCGGCCAGTCTGTTTTGGGCAGCACATTGCACTTTAATGGCTTCATGGGCAAATTTGATAGCCTCCACCATGTCTTCTTCAGAAATTTCCTTAAGCGCTCCTTCCACCATCATGACAGAGTCTTCTGAGGCACCGATCACCATGTCCACATCTGAATCAAGTAACTGGGCCCTGGTAGGATTAATGATAAATTGTCCTCCGACCCTGCCTACACGAACTTCAGAGATCGTACATTCGAATGGGAAATCTGAAAGCTGTATGGCCGCAGAGGCCGCAAGGCCTGCCATTGCATCCGGCATCACCTCTTCATCATGCGACATCAATTGTATCATTACCTGCGTTTCGTAGTGATAGTCCTTTGGAAACAATGGCCGTAAAACCCTGTCTACAATTCGCATCGTAAGTACCTCCCCGTCACTGGGTCTGGCTTCCCTCTTAAAGAAGCCTCCCGGATAGCGTCCTGAGGCCGCGAATTTTTCTCGGTAATCAACAGTAAGTGGAAGGAAATCCACAGGGCTTTTGGTGTAATTGGAAACAACGGTACATAATAGCATGCACTTCCCTGATTGCACCACAACGGCACCATGTGCCTGTTTTGCTAATTTTCCGGTTTCGATAGAGATTTCCCTGCCGTCACCGAGGTCAATGACCTCTCTGAATGTTTTTGGAATCATAAAATTAAATTGTGATCCGCACAGAGCGGACCCGTTAAACAATGGTCTACCGTCTTACCGAACG
>JBGTMS010000185.1:0-15276 GCA_041743425.1 Zeaxanthinibacter sp.
CAGAAAGACATCCTGGGCCACTTCTTCCGCATCTTCGCGGTTCCTGACTATTTTAATCGCCAGTGTAAACACCATATGTTTATAGCGATTGATCAACATCCCGTAGGCCTGACGATCCCCTGCCAGGACACAGTCAATATAATATTGGTCCGGTTGTTGGCTCATATACTTGATAAGACGATCAGGTCAACAGGAAGGTTACACAGTAATCCATAAAAAAATGATGTTTTCTGTAACCTTTTGAGAAATATAGCTGTCCTACCTAAAAAAACAAAATAATAATCTTTAAAATTATAGTATTATGGGCGGTGAAATAATTATTGTCGGACTGATATTCGGAGCCATTTTCGGCGTGTTCTATCTGTATTTCTCAACACGGAACAAAGAAAGACTGGCACTTATTGAAAAAGGCGCGGACGCGACCATCTTCGTTTCTGGCAGAGCGCCAAGCACTATTCCTTTCTGGAAGATATTCATTATCAATCTTGCGCTGCTCCTTATAGGTATAGGCGTGGCCATCTTCGTCGCGGCTACTCTCGTAGATGCCATGGGTCTCGACGATGACGTCGCGTATCCCGGAACCATCTTCCTGATGGCGGGAATCGGATTATTCGTAGGTTTTATGTTGACGAAAAAATATGCAAAATAACCTGCCTGGTCAGTTATTAGTGAACTTAAAACCATCACATCCTGTGGTGGTTTTTTTATCTTTATCAAATGAAGGTGATCTCAACAAACATGGGTAAGGCAACAACCGTCCATTGGAAAGGAAGGGAAGAAACCACGGGTATTTATAAATTTCCTGTAATACAAGGTGTTGAACTTGGCAGCACTGACGTCGTTGGAGATACAGTCACTGACAGGAAAAATCATGCCGGACTTTTCAAAGCATGCTATCTGTTCTCTTCAGACCAGTATGCCTATTGGCAAGGTATCTATCCTCATCTTAGATGGGATTGGGGTATGTTCGGAGAAAACCTGACAGTTGAAGGGCTGGATGAAACAACGATCCGAATCGGTAATATTTACAATATTGGAAAGGCTAAATTACAAATTACCCAACCCAGGGAACCCTGTTATAAACTAGGAATCCGATTTGGCAATCAAGATATAATACAACAGTTTGTTGCACATGGCCGACCGGGTACTTACGCAAAGGTGGTTGCGTCAGGAAAGGTTCAGCCGGGAGATATGGTTGATCTGATCACAGAATCAGTAAATCCCTTAACCGTCGCCAATTTTTACAGTTTACTGTTCAGCCGGGTCAAGGATCCCGGGCTTGTAAAAATGGCTATAGAAAATGAAGCACTTCCGTTCTACAAAAGAGAAAGACTGATTCATAGAGCACAAAAAAAGGGGGCTGTATAGCCCCCGCTTGGAAAAAAACTCAACCCTTACTTAATACTCACATTTTCATAGTACACCGTCGATTCATCTTTTACGACAATGGTGTATTTGTCTTCAAAGGCATTTTCAAAGTTAAAGGCCTTTTCAATCAGCTGCGATCCTTTCTCTACATGAGAGTAGACCATTCGGTTGCTGCTGTCCAAAATTTTAATTTCTACATTGCCCGCGTTCAGATTCAGAAGATTCAGAAATACCATGCCCCCTTTTTGGCGGAATATTGGCTTCGTCTTCTCTTTTCTTTCAACGATTGAAACCTCCGTATCATTGATGTCTAGACTGTAGACGGTGGTTCTTATGGGATTGTCCATAACAAAATAATATCTTCCGGCTGCCAGTTTGGTAAGATCAAACTTCTTGGTATATGTAGCCTTCACCATATTTTCTGAATAGATCACATGGTCCTGAGCATCGAGCATCCTGATTTGTGTGCCTTTTGGATGTGCTTCCAATTCAAAGATCAGGCTTTTGGCATTTTTGGCCGGAACCAACCTGAACTTAGGTTCATGTGCCACAGCTGTCGCAGTTGAGAACAGGAGGGCAATAAGCGCTGTAATTTTAATGATTGTTTTCATAATTATTTTGATTTAAGGTTTCTAATTATATCATCACAAACTTAGATCACTTCAACTCCTCTTACTACAGCACAATTTTCCAGTTTCTATGTTATTTTAACCTATATACCCATCAAAAATGGACTATTTGTTAATATACCACACTTTTTGGTTAATTTTACAAAGAATTGCCTTAGGAAGCTGTTTTAATTTTGTAATGTGAATGTGAAATAACATGATAAAACACAAACCAGCATTTGAAGCCATAGCTCCTGATTTCGGGAACTCATTTACGTATCAGAAATTTGATGAACATAAATTGAATAATAATACGAGCTGGCACTACCATCCGGAGATAGAATTGGTATATGTCAACGGAGGAGCAGGCAAGCGTCAGATAGGGAGCCATATTTCTTATTATACGGAAGGAGATCTGATCCTTATCGGAAGTCACCTCCCTCATTGTGGGCTGACTGATAATTTGACCGGGAACAAAAGTGAAACGGTGGTACAGATGAGGGCAGACTTTCTGGGGAGTGATTTTTTTGATATCCCTGAGATGAAAAAAATACAATCATTGTTTGAAGTTGCTAAAGGTGGCGTAGCTTTTTCCGGGAAGACCAAGCAACATATAGGTGAGAAAATGGAGGTCCTGGAATATCAGACCGATTTTAAAAGGTTGCTGTCCATACTAAACATACTGAATGAGCTGGGAAGGTCCGAGGAATTCAAGGTTCTCAATGCGGAAGGCTTTTCATTGGAAACCGAAGTGAAGGATAATACGCGGATCAATCTGGTTTTTAATTACGTGAAGAATCATTTCAAAGAGGAGATTACCCTCGAAGAGATTGCTGATATGGTCAGTATGACTGTTCCTTCATTTTGCAGGTACTTTAAGAAAATTACCAATAAGACTTTTGTACAATTTGTGAATGAATATCGTCTGGTCCATGCGTCTAAATTATTGGCAGAAAAACCAATGAGCATAACCGAGGTATGCTTTGAAAGCGGTTTCAATAATTTTTCTCACTTCAACAAGTCATTCAAGGCATTTACCGGACAAAATCCATCTGTTTACAGGAAACAATTGAAGAATGTTCTTCAATAAAAATACAGATGGATTGCGGGTCTAAGATCAGGTCGGCAATTACTGTCCCGACTGAAGCAAACACTGATTGGAGGGACTCTCAATAAAAAATAGGCACGATGGCCTATTTTTTATACCCTGCTGAATGTACCGTACTATCTTTAGCAGGTGGGCGACCAACTAATTTCCTCATACGCGACTTCCTATTAGATAACACCAAAATCCATGCCATGGTATAGGTATTCGACGAGTATCACATTTTTCTGTTAATGTACGTCTCCCTGAATTTAATTAAATACATTCGGTATCATATCTACACCCTAGTTCATGCCTGGCTAAAATAATTCATTCAGGACTTTCGCCAGTCTGAGACCCCCCTTTTGCAATTGGAACTCCACCTTGGTCCACCAGACATAGCTGTACTGGTAATATAATTTTTCACCAACCTCCACAGAATCGTAAATTTGATTCGCCATATCCTGACTTTCCTCCACCCAGTCCAGAACACTGCCCTGCTGCAGGGCCCTGGCCTCGCTTTTCGAAAGCTCCGGCAAACTTGCCGCCAACTCTGAATAACTCATCCCATAATCATCAATCATATTGGTATCCCAAATCTTATGTAGATTACTTCCCCGGTTGAACCATTGCACCTGCAGATCGTTGCCACCCTTGTCTTCCAACCTACCCACATGCATTGGTTGGTGGAGATCCCCAACCAGGTGGATGAGCAACTTGAGATGGAATACCCTATCGGCGTGGTTGCTCCGGACATCCCGAATTACTTCCATACACTTTTCAATCCCTGATACCACATCTCCCTCCTGACTTGGAGGGACTTCAGGATACTTCTTATCCGCTGGGTAATTAACATAATGCCAGGGATCGTATTTACGGTACATACCATCTGCTTTAATCTCATCGGCATAGTTAGCGACCGAGGCCAGGCTTTGACCCCCCAATAATTTATCCAGCGCTTTTCTGGCCTTGCCACTTAAATGATGCTGAGCCACCTCGCCAATGACCCTGTGTCCGGTTTTGGACCAAAACGGACCATCAGCCATGGCGTTTTGAGCAACTAACAATAATACCACGCCTAATTTATTCATTACTTCATTTTGGTTCAAATGTATAAAATGAAATTTTAAGCTATTGTTAAGACAAAACTCTATTTGGAATAATAGTCAGATATTGCATAACAAATTCAGGGATCTTGATAGTAAAGCATATAAAATCCCCGGTAGTACGTATCGGACTTATTATATTGGCTTCCGCCATGCTGATATTTCTGTTATTTATTTCAACCTTTTATATGGGGTTATGGGGTAAAATTCCATCCAAAAGCGAATTATCAGGCTATAAATATCAGAAAGCAACGGAGGTATTTAGTGCTGATAGCATACTCATCGGAAAGTATTATTTACATGACAGGCAACCCATCACCTATGAGGCATTTCCCGAGCACTTAATACAGGCGCTGGTATCTATTGAGGATGAACGATTTTTTGATCATTCCGGGATAGATTATAAGAGCCTGTTCAGGGTGGCGGTTAAGACCATATTATTACAGGATGAATCGGCAGGGGGGGGTAGTACCATAAGTCAGCAACTGGCTAAAAACCTGTACCCAAGGACTGAAAGAGGGAAAATCAGTCTTCTGGCGCATAAGGTCAAAGAAATGATTATCGCAAGAAGGTTGGAAACTGTCTTTGATAAAAAAGACGTACTTCAGCACTATTTGAATACCGTTTCTTTTGGCGACAACACTTTCGGGATAGAGAGTGCCTCCCTGAAATTTTTTAACAAGCATACAAAGGAACTGCATACGGAAGAAGCCGCCACACTTGTGGGAATGCTAAAAGCTACCTATGGCTATAATCCGAGGATCTTCCCGGAAAACAGTAAGAACAGGCGGGATCTGGTATTATCCTCCATGGCCAGGAATGAATACATCTCAGAAGCGCAACGGGACAGCCTTGCCCGATTGCCACTTGTTCTCGATTACCGCGAGTACGAATACAATTCAGGTCTGGCCCCATATTTCCGGGAAGAGGTTCGAAAGCGACTCCTGGAATGGAGCAAGGCCCAAAAGGAGCAGGGAAATGAATATAATATTTACACCTCGGGTCTTAAGGTATACACCACGCTCGACTTTAAAATGCAGAAGAGCGCCGAAGAAGCCATGGAGGAACATATGAGCACCCTTCAGAAACAATTTGAAAAAAGTTATGGCAAGGATGCACCCTGGCTCATTAATAAATCCCTGATGGATAAAATTATCAGGGCATCGGTTCCCTATAAAAAAATGATTAAAAATGGAAAAAGTCACGAAAAGGCGATCGATTCCATGAATCAGAAAAAGACAATGACACTGGCTTCCTGGGAGGGCGACAAAACTTCTGAGGCGAGCATCATTGACAGTATCAGACATTATACCAAGTTTCTAAACACCGGTTCTCTCTCAATGGATCCGCATACCGGAGAAGTAAAAACCTGGATAGGTGGCGTAAATTATAAATATTACAAATACGACCATGTTTCACAGAGCAAACGACAGGTTGGTTCCGCCTTTAAACCTATTGTATACATGGCCGCACTGGAAAGCGGAATGGACCCCTGCAGTTATTTCTCCGCTGAAGAAGTGGCTTATAAGAATCTGGAAGGATGGTCTCCAGGAAATTCCGGCGATAAAGATGAAGTTTATCTCAATTACTCTTTGACAGAAGCGTTGAGCAACTCCGTGAATACCGTAGCGGTTAAGGTGTTGGAAAAAACCGGAATTACAAAGGTGATAGAACAAGCAAAAAAAATGGGCATTGACGCCACATTGCCCAAATTGCCATCACTGGCTTTAGGCACCGGAGAGATAGGGTTGGATCAGATGGCCGGGGCCTATTGCAGTTTTGTCAATGCCGGGGTTCCGATGCAGCCTTTTTTTATGAAAAGTATTTCGGACAATAATGATTCTATCCTGGAAACATTTAATCCCGACACCCCCATGAAAGCGGCCTTTTCAAAAGAAAACGGTGAGATTATCCTTGAAATGATGAAAGCGACCATAGATGCTGGCACGGCGAGCAGAATCCGAAGCGAATATGGATTAAAAAATGATATTGCAGGAAAGACCGGGACGACCCAGAATAACAAGGATGCGTGGTTTGCGGCTATAACGCCCAATCTGGTCCATATCACATGGGTAGGCCTGGAGCATCATGAAATCGGCTTCAGAAATACATCTCTCGGGCAAGGCTCCAGTGCTGCCTTACCTATTTTTGCGCTTTGGATGAAGCATATGAACCAGGATTCGTATTTTGATGGAATCACCAAAGCGAAATTTTCAACTCCGGATCCTGAGGTCCTGGCAAAACTGGACTGCGAACCTGTCAAGAGGGACGGGTTCTTCAAAAGATTGTTTAAAAACCCGAACAAGAAGAAAACCCGAAGATTCAAGGAAGACGGGCATCCTTAGCTGCGCTGAGAAGCAACCCATTTTGACCCGGTGATACGATGTGTCAGAGCTTTTTCTCCTGATGACTATGCATTGTATGGGTCTAAACAGTCCGCATTCCGGCCTTATTTTCACAATACTCAATGTATCGAATACCGCCCTTGCCTTCTTCAGGGTTCTTAGACCACTCCGGGTGCCAACTTCATTATTTGCTTATCTTTGAATCACTTCCAATTTAATCAGACTTTTATGGAGCAGCTCCCGCTCACCGATGACACCATACTCTTTGGACTTTTGTGTTTATGTCTGGGCCTGGTATTTTATACGTCGTCTATAAAAAGTGGGTTCTGGAAGCGATTTTACAGTGTTGTTCCGGTGCTTTTACTCTGTTATCTCCTGCCTGCTGTTCTGACAAGTGTCGGATTTATCAGTGAAGAGCAATCTGAACTGTATTCTATAGCAAGCCGCTATTTACTGCCTGCGGCACTGGTTCTGATGACTTTGAGCATAGACCTCAAAGCCATTGCTAACCTGGGTTCTAAAGCGCTCATTCTGTTTTTAACTGGTTCTGTAGGGATTATTATAGGTGGCCCGCTGGCCATTCTGATCGTTTCTGTTTTTTCACCGGAAACCGTCGGTGGTGCCGGTTATGACGCAGTGTGGAGGGGATTGGCTACCATCGCTGGCAGCTGGATCGGCGGAGGTGCTAACCAGGCAGCAATGCTGGAGGTCTTTGAATACAATCCTGAAAAGTTTGGAGGGATGGTTTTGATTGATATTGTGGTAGCCAATTTGTGGCTGGCCATCTTATTGTTTGGAATCGGAAAATCTGAAAGAATTGATCGATGGTTAAAGGCGGATACGACCTCCATTGAAATCCTGAAGCGAAAAGTTTCTGCGCATACGGCAGAGATTATAAGAGTGAGCACCCTCCCCGACTATATTATCATGCTGTCAGTGGCATTTTCGGCAGTAGGGCTTTCACATTTCGGGGGTCATCATTTCGCCGGCTTCCTGCGTACAAATTTTGCCATTATTGGAGACAAAACAAAAGCACTTTCTTCCCTCGGTTCGGAATTTTTGTGGATGATCGTATTCGCTACACTACTTGGAATCCTGTGTTCCTTCACAAAAATTAAAAATTATGAAGGAGCAGGGGCCAGTAAGATAGGGGGTCTATTTATCTATTTCCTCGTGGCAACCATAGGTATGAAGATGGATTTAGGAAAGATCTTCGAAAATCCCGGACTTATAGCTATCGGTCTCGTATGGATCTGCATTCATGCGGGATTAATGATCTTAGTGGCCAAACTTATCAAAGCGCCTTATTTCTTCTTTGCCGTAGGAAGCCAGGCCAATATTGGTGGTGCGGCTTCCGCGCCGATCGTGGCTGCGGAGTTTCATCCATCACTGACCTCAGTAGGTATTCTTCTGGCTGTATTCGGATATGTTATTGGTACTGCAGGTGCCTATATCTGTGGACTGCTGATGGAAATCGCCTCTAAAGTTTAAAATGCCGGCAACTTTGGTGATATTTGCGCTTCTTAAATTGGAATGATGAATAGATGCATCGGTATTTTATATTTATTGGTGGTTTTGGCCGGATGTGGTAAGAACCATGACAAGGATAATATGGTGGTGACCGGAACTGTCAAGGGGTTGAAAAAGGGAATGCTATATCTGCAGCATATTCCGGATTCCACCCTGATCACGGTGGATTCCATCGAAATAAAGGGCGACGGAAACTTTACATTTAATACCCCCCTTGAAAGCCCGGAAGTATTCTATTTATACCTCAAGAAGAAAGATAATAATGACATAAATGACCGCATCACATTTTTTGGAGAGCCAGGTAACATTTCCATCAATACCGCATGGAACACCTTTGATACCAAGGCTGAAATCAATGGTTCTGCCACCCATAAAAAATTGGAAGAATACCAGCAGGTGATGTCGCGATTTAATAAGCAGAATATGGAGATCATTCGCGCAGCCTATGATACCATTATACAGAAGGATAGCCTCGCTATGGATTCAATTCGCAGGGCCAATGATAAAAATATCCTCAGGGGATATCTGTATGCCATGAACTTTGCGCTTAGCAATAAGAATTCCTGTATTGCTCCCTATATTGCGGTAACAGAGGTGCCGGATGCGAACATTAAATACCTTGATTCCATATATAATTCTCTGACGCCGGAGGTTTCATCCTCCAAATACGGCAAAGACCTTAAAAAATTTCTTGCAGAAAAAAGGGAAGAGTCAGAATGAAGATGTCTAACCGAGTTTGTTTAATCTCCCCACAAGGTCCCCTGCTGCCACTTCGAGTTCCTTACGTACTTGCTTAAAGTGGGCACTTTTATCTTTTACACCCTTTTCATTGACTTTTACAATCAGTCCGTCAAAAGTTGAAATGGCCGAATCTATGATTTCGGTTCCTTCTTTCGAACCGCTTTTATTCTGTGAGGCTTCCACGATATACACAGCTTCTATGATATCCCCCAACACGTAATTAATGTCCTTTTTCAGATTGCGAATATTCGCCATGATTTTAAATTTGTGCAAAAATACACTTTTTAACAAGAGGAAAGCAAGGCATTTTATCTAAGAGAAGATTTTCACACTAGGTGCGTAAGGGAAGAAGGCTCATACCGTAATTTCGAGCAATTTCACCCCCTTGTTTTTTATACTAAGCTTGGCGGAACTTGCCGGAATCAACACGGTTTCCCCTTTTTTTATTGAGACTTCCCCTTCTTCGTTACTCACTGCCGCCTCGCCATCAACACACATAAGAATGGTGAACGAATCCCTTTGAGAGAGATCTGTATTATAGGTTTCAGTAAGTTGCAGGTAATTGGTGGTAAAATAGGGGCAACTGACCATTCGGTTATCTACATTATCCTTCTTGGGGTATTGAATAATGTAATCATCGGTTTTTCTGAAATCCAGTGCATCCAGGGCCAGATCCGTATGCAATTCCCTAAGTTGGCCATTTTTATCCTTTCTGTTATAATCGAATACTCTGTACGTAATGTCAGAGGTCTGTTGTATTTCGGCCAACAAAACCCCGGCGCCAATAGCGTGAATTCTGCCCGAGCCGATAAAAAAGGCATCGCCCTCCGATATTCCTTCGTATTGCAGTAACTCTGCAACCTTATTTTCTTCCAAGCTGGTTTTATATTCTTCAGGGGTTACCTCTCTGTTAAACCCAATAATCAGAGATGCATCCTCTTCGGCATCCATTATATACCACATTTCTGTTTTACCATTCGACTTGTGTTTCGCCATGGCCAATTCATCATCCGGATGTACCTGGATTGACAAATCCTGGTTGGCATCGATAAATTTGATAAGTATGGGAAATTCCTTTCCAAAACGATCTACTACGGACTTGCCCATGAGCTGCACTGCCTGCTCCTCAAGAATATTGGTCAGTGTTCTTCCTGCGAGCGGACCGTTAGCAATGATTGAGACGTCCCCAGGAACACCTGAAACCTCCCAGCTTTCACCCACACCATCTTTTTCAAGAGGCTTGCGAAGCACAGATTTTAATCGGGAGCCTCCCCAAATCCGATCCTTAAGAATCGGATGAAATTTTAATGGATACAATCTCATGATGCGTTCATTTTTCCTAATGCTTTAATCGCCACTCGGACATGTTCCCCGGGCATCAGACTACGGCATACGATCTCCACAATGCCGGCCCGATTGACAACATATGTTTCACGAGCCGGTAGCAAATTAAACAATCTGTTTCTTACCATGAACATTTTCTTCACGTGATTTTCTGTATCTGACAGCAACAGGTACGGTAATTTATATTTAGAAGCAAATCCATCATGCATCGTTGAAGAGTCGCTGCTTATGCCAATAACTTCTGCCCCGAGAGTAATTATTTCGGAATATTCATCCCTGAAAGCACATACTTCCGCTGTACAGCCGGGGGTATAATCCCTGGGATAAAAAAAAATTACCAGAGGTTTTAAACCGATTAATGAGGCACTGTGGAAAATCGAACCGGTTTGACTTTTTAATGAAAATGAAGGAATTCTATCTCCTTTCTGCAACCCCATATATTACCCCTTATAGCTTACGAAATTTCTGGGAGTTTCATAGAGCACGATCTCCAGTTCCTTTTCTCCCGGAATATAAGGTCTTAACTTGTTCCAGATGACAACGGCTATATGTTCGGCAGTCGGATTGAGGTTCTTAAATTCCGGAACCTCTTCGTTGAGATTTTTGTGGTCCATAGATTCTTCAATCTGCTCCCTAATCAGGTCCTTCAAAATTTTCAAATCCATAACAAATCCTGTTTCCGGATCGACCTCGCCATAGATACTTACCTCAATCTCATAATTATGACCGTGATAATTAGGATTGCTGCACTTCCCAAAAACCCGGCGATTTTTTACATCATCCCAATCAGGACGAAACAACCGGTGTGCGGCATTAAAGTGCGCCTTTCTACTGACCTTTACCTTCATGATCCTGACTTGATTTTAATAAGGTAGCTATAAAATTTTTCAAAAATAATTCGGGACCAAATGGTGTATTTCTCCGGATCATTATGCATTTCCTTCCTGACTGCAGCCGGAGAAAGCCATTTCCACGAGGCCACTTCCTTCAGGTTTATTTTGGGTGGATTGTTGTAATATCCCATAAGAACATGATCCAGTTCATGTTCAGTCAATCCGTTGTCAAAGGGAGCCTTATAAATAAATTGAAAAAGTACCTCAAGCTCAGTAGTAAACCCCATCTCCTCCATCAGCCTTCTCCGGCCAGCCTGAATATTTGATTCTCCAAGCCGCTGATGGCTGCAACAGGTGTTGGTCCAAAGAAGCGGAGAATGATATTTTGTTGCTGAGCGTTGTTGTAGCATGATCTCTCCGGCTTCATTCATTATAAAAACGGAAAAGGCTCTGTGAAGTATTCCCTGACGGTGTGCTTCCATTTTTGGCATCATCCCGATTTGATGATCGTTTCGGTCTACCAATATGACATTTTCTTCGCTCTCCATATAGAAGTAACAAAAATAAGACCTTTGCCCAATTTATTAGGTTAAGAGGGTCATAATTATATATGTGATCGAAAACGTGGCCAGAGGCGACTAGAAGAACCGGGGAGATTTTAACTGACCCAATACTCTGATAAAATCATATCGCAGAATAATCTCAAAAGAACCGTTGTTAAAGGCGGCACTTCCCAATTCGGTAATCTCCCTGTCATAGGCAAGACCAATCAGGAATTCCGGTGAAATTTGGAATCCTGCAAGACCGCTGACAGCAGCATCCCAACGGTAGGCTGCTCCAAGTATGAACTTTTCATTGTACATAAAATTAGCTGAAAAATCTGTCTGTAAGGGAGCGCCCTGGACCACTTTGGCAAGTACGGCAGGTTTAAATTTCCAAAATGGGCCCAGATCAAATACATAGCCACTTATCAGATAAAAATTGAGCTGTTCCTTGGCAGTTGATAAAGAGGAGTTATCAAAGTGGGTGGTTTCCAGAAATCTGGGTAACGAAAGTCCTGCGTAAAAGGTATCGGTGTGATAGTATATCCCTGTTCCTACATTGGGTGAAATCCTGTTTGTAATATCCTGTTGCAGTGTAGGGTCTGGTCCCCCGGGATTGGTCAGATCCTGATTAAGTTCAGAAAACCGGATATCCAAAAGGTGTATACTTGCCTTCAATCCGAAACTGAGTTTGGCGGCATCCGAAAGGAAAATGGTATAGGACATGTCGGCATCAAAATAGGTTTCCGAAGTTGGACCGATTTGATCATTTACTATAGACAAGCCAAGGCCTACTCCCCTGTAACCTACTGGGCTGTGAATATTCAAGGTTTGTGTTTTTGGGGCCCCTTCAAGTCCAACCCACTGGGAACGGTGCAGGGCGGCAATGCTAAGGTGCCCGCGGGAGCCAGTATAAGCCGGGTTTACACTCACCGTGTTGTACATGTACTGGGTATACTGTGCATCCTGCTGGGCATGGCCGGTCCACCCTGATACGCACAGCAGGACGATCAGGTATCTGAAGAATTTATCGTTGCCGGAAATTAGAGGTATGATCATTGCTTTTATCTGTTCAAGTACAAGTACCCTGTAAGCGACTTCATAGTACCCGTTGCATCTTCGTAATCCAGGATATAAAAATAAGTCCCAACAGGAAGTTTATGATCTGCATCCACCGTAACCCTGCCTGTAGAGGTGCCGTCAAAGACATTGCCCTGTGAATTATAGGCTCTCGTAAGATAGACCAGAACACCCCACCTGTTGTAGATTTTAATCGTATTGTTGGGATACGCTTCCAAACCTCGGATGCTCAGAATATCGTGGATTCCATCCCCGTTCGGAGTAACCACGTTAAATACTTCCAAATCGTCGGAATTCGCTTCCAGATAATCCGGCCGGCCATTACCGTCCTGATCATCATTTGTGTAATTGCCATCTTTATTGACGTCTTCATCAATGGTCATTTTCCCATCATTGTCATCATCAATATCCCGATAATCGGATTCTCCGTCGTTATCAGTATTGGCCAGATTTGCGAGTGGATCATCAAACTCATCATTTACATCAGTATCAATAACGGTACTGCCTTCATACCCGTCATCAAGACCATCTCCATCTTTATCAGACCCTATCGGTGTTACTTCAGGAACACCATCATGATCAAAATCGTGCCCTTCTACAAAATCTGGGACCCCATCATTGTCGGAATCTTCATCAACAAAGTCCGGCAGACCGTCACTATCGGTATCTTCAGGAATTATTCCGACCCCGTTTCCGTTTTCATAGCCATCATCCAGACCATTACCGTTGGAATCAATACCTGATGGCGGCAGGTATCCGGACGTGGACTGTCCCTCGACGTTATCAGGTATGCCATCTCCATCACTATCTATATCCATGAAATCAGCAATGCCATCTCCGTCAGTATCCGTAGGATTTGTAGATGGATCGTTGTCCGAATCAAGATTCAGATCTTCAAAACTATCAACTATACCATCATCGTCTGAATCAAGGTCGATGCCCAATGGGTTGACTACCACCGTTACGGTAGCCGTACTGCATGAACCCAGAGTATCGCAAATTGTATAGGTAAAGGTGTCCGTACCCTGAAAATTATTATTCGGCGTATAAGTCAACCGATCATCTGAGGGGTTGGCAGGAGTTCCGTTGGTCTGAATGGACAAGGAACCGTTAGCAGGATTTGTCACTGTAAAGGTGCCTGCAGTTGGAAGGTCATTGTCATTTGATGAGAACAAAACAATTGCCTGCTGATTAACTGTGGTTGCCACCACATCATCGATAGCGTCAACCACTGGTACTACGGTAATGCTGACAGTTGCTGAACTACAGTCGCCCATCGTGTTGCAAACAATATATTCAAAACTGTCCTGGCCACGATAGTCCGGATCAGGAATGTAGGTAATCAAGTCGTCATTTGGATCATTCGGGGTACCATTGCTGTTAATAGTCACTGAGCCATGTGACGGATTCCCGGCGGTAATTGTACCACTAAGGGGAAGGTTACTGTCATTATTAAATACCGGAACAGTGACCGATGTATCTTCATTAAGACTGACCAGATCGTCAGTGAGGTTGGCCGCCTGCTGCAGACAGACTACAGTAAACCCGGGAAGAAGAAGGGCATTTCCTGCCTTAGTTAAAGTTGCTCTGTAATTTACCACACTGGAAGTAGCAGTTACTACAGGCCGTAGTTGATTGCCGGTAATTGCAGGTGACCAACTCACCGTTGCACTCCCGCTGACATTCGCTGTAATATCAAGAGTCACCTTATTCTCCGGATCTGTACAATCCGTTAAAATGAAATATCCGGTTGCATTGGAACCACATAAAGTGCCATCATAAGTTGCAAAGTAGACACCCGGGCTGCTTGTCTCGTAATAAAAATCTGTGGATAAGACCGTGGAAGTATCCGAAGCTTCATACCAGCGATAATTCCCTTCATCTCCTGCATTAGGTGCCTGTAGAAGAAATTGAGCGCTTGATGTACCTATGCCAAGCATCGTGAATACGAGGCAAAATGCCAGGTCAAGATTTCGGATGTTGGAGGTCAATTTTAAGGCTATCTTTTTTTCGTTTACTTAACCACAAAAACCACATTTATCAGTGAATTGTAGTCTGAAGGTTGAGCTATAATATCGTAAGTCATTACACCGCTGGCACTAATACTCACATTGGCAAAGACCAGTGGATCATAGTATGTTACGTAGTAATATAACTGATTGGCATTATAGGTAGGAATGGCCGCCGGGGCTCCCGTACTTGCTGCGGAAGAGGGCAATGTCATTCCATACTGATTCAGGTATTGCTGATATAGGTTGATGTTGAATGCATTTCCATTAACCGATGCGTCTACGGCAATCGATGGTGGATAAAATATTCTCGCCGCCTTCGAGGTAATTGGTGCAATAGCATTAATTACTTCCTGCACGGTTGTTTCCAGGGTAGGTGACCCTACACCTCCTTCATTCATATCGATTGGCGTCCTTAGTTCAACTTCATCATCAAATTGGTCATCCGTATTAGTAATGATCGTAGCTACCCCAGCTTCATTAGTATAAGTGAAGGTGCCGTTACCGTTATCCACCAGGGTGGTTATCGTATTGGTGGTATCGATGGTCACCGAGGTGCCGTAGTCATCCGTGATGGTATAACTGCCGTCGGCATTGTCAACCACGGTGGCGATCTTGGAGTCGAAGGTAGTGGCTACCCCATCCTCATTGGTATAGGTAAAGGTGCCGTTGCCATTATCTGTAAG
>JBGTMS010000186.1:0-43499 GCA_041743425.1 Zeaxanthinibacter sp.
ATCACTTCACTTTTCTTACCGGCATAGATTGCCGTACCCTCCACCTTTTTCAGTTGCTTCAAAGCAAAAACCTGTTTACGCTGCTGTGTCACGATTACTTCTGAGAGTTGCTCTCCTAAAGGTTGAAGTACCAGATCAAGCGTCTTGTCGGCCTCAATGGAAAAATTGACTTCCCTTACCTGATACCCATAGGCAAATACAATAAGGTCGTAGTTGCCGTCCGGAATAGAATTCAATACAAACCTGCCTTCAGTAGTGGTGCTTGCAAACAGGTCCAGCGCCTGCAGATATAACTCTGCCTCCGGCAGAGCCATCCCTTGAGGATCGGTGATGGAGCCGGAAAGTTCATATTGCCCGTGAACAGTCACGAGAAAACCAAAGAAGAACGCCAAAATGCTACATCCCCTTAATGACATCACTGAATGGAATTATAAATTCTTTATGTGCAAACGATTCTCTCCTGCTAACAAGATTTACCGCAGGGTCTATGAGCGGAGTGCTCAACCTGCCGTTGAGGCTCACGCTGCTTTCCACGTACACCTTCACTTTTCTGTGCCCGTCCTTTTCAAAATGGTCTTTTAAAAAATGAGCGTATTCCAATATAAAATCCGGCTGAAAGGCCATTTGTTTCTCCTGAAATGGGGTTAAGAAATCTGTATTATCGACATAGAACCATCTCCCGGTTTCCCCATTTACGATCCTGAACTGTGCATATCCCGATTTTTCCATCAACATTACCCGCCATGAAAACCGATACCCTTCTTCTGTCCAGAAGAGCTCACCGGGATAGATCCAGTAACGGAAAGGGAGCAGGAGCTGAATGATAAAAAAGAGGATGATAACGCCATATTTGATTCGGTCACCAAATCCTGATACCGCCAGCTTCTCCTTTCCATTATCAAAGTACCATTGACTTATTTTGAACCAACGGCTTATTATGGTAAGCAGTTTCCGGTGCAAATCGGCGTCAAAAAAGATGAGGGTAGATACGATCATTACATAAGGAAACATCCCGATCGGAAATAGCACCCAGGTCATCATATGAAAAATAATCACTGTAATGAATGCAAAGGGCCTCGTTTTACGGTTGAGCAGCAAAAAAGGAATGGCCAGGTCATACGCCATTCCACCCCAGCTAAAGGCATAAGCTACCCACTCCAGATGGAAAAAATCGCCCAGAAAAGGGATGTCAAATTTAGCCGGCAGCCATATTTTCAGGGGCATTGCTTTTAAGAGCCAGTCAGAATTCAATTTAGCCAGGCCCGCATAAAAGTAAACGATACAGACCAGGAGTTTGATGCTATTGATCGTCCAGGCAGGGATTTTTTGAAATGCTTTTCCGGGATTCCGGTACGCGTCAATGGAAAAATAGGAATTCGCCGGCAGGAATATCAATAGAAACGCTAGGATGCTGGTAAAGTAATAGTGATTGAGATAGGTCGTCTTATCCATCAGTTCAATGTAGGTAAAGCTTAGAAAGAAGACCACAATGGACCATTTGTATTTGTAACCGATGCTAATAAAGAGTGCCGAAATGGCACAGATGAAAAAAAGACCATAGGTAAAATTTCCCAGGGGCTTTATCCAATCAAAGCCATAATAAGAGAAGAAAAATCGAGGTTGAATGTATAATTTGTCGACCCAGCCATAGCTGCAGAATCGAATGATGCCGATGAGCATCAGCAGGCCAAAGAAAATACGGAAAACAGCCAGCGGCGCAGCCTCCACGGGCTTAAAGGCAGGGTTGGTTTTATCAGGGAAAAACCATGAACTAATCGCCATCGGCATCTACGAAATCGATGCTAATGCTCATGGCAGAGACCATATCAACTTTGAGGAGTGGTACCGCTCTTTGCACCTCGTCATACGCCATAAGCATATCGGTGGGCGGATTATTACCCTCTATTTCCGTGCGGAAAGATCCCAGTCCTGTCACCTCGGCCCGGGCGGTATTGAACTGATCGTTGATGATTTTATTGAGATCCTCCCCATTTTTGACCGTGTTGAGGGCATCCAGGTAGGTGGCCAGGCTTTCTCCGTTCTGCGAGCCATCAAAGTGCTTTCCATTAAAAAAATCCTGAGTGGCCTGCAGACCCACGAGGAAGAGATCATTTGATACTGTTTCATGCGCATGATACGCCTCAAGATTTCCGGGTAGTGCACCTCCTGAAAAGACACCCAGTGGGATGCCCATTTTACCAGCCCTCAGGAACTTTTCATAATAAAAGATGTAGTCGTTAACAAAGCGATCAACAGAAGCGGTGGCAGAAGCCCCGTCGTTATTAACAAAGGTATCCCTGTAACCTTGTTGCCAATCTTCCAGTACCTGTCCGGACAATGACTGCATGTCCGCTATCAGTGCATCGATGTAAACCAGATAGGTATCGCTGGCAGAAGCATCTCCCAGAATAGCGATAATGTCCGCATCTGAAGATCCCAGCCCGTTGATCAGATAGTCCAGTGCCGGAAAGCCCTTGGCATCCCTGTTGGATGGAAGGGTCAGATCATAGCTCCCGCCTGTGGCATTAAGTTCTATTTTTTCAGTGTCAGACGGATAGGTATTAATCCCCAGGCGAAGTCCCGCCGTTTCTGCAGGTCCTATCTCGAACATGTCAACACGCTGCCAGGTTTTATACGCTGATAACCATGCCCTGCGCAAAGCCTGCAGATTGATTTCAGTAGGATCTGAACTGAATATTTCAAAACTGGCAGACAAATCGGTCAATTGTGCAGAAAATTCGATATAGCCGGGGATAATGATATTATCTGTCCAGTTGATCAGCATCGGACCTCTTTCAAAATTTACAGGTTCCGGTTCAGGAGGATTGTCAGATCCGGAATCGGAGGAGCACGCGTAGAGAACCAGGGTCAGAACCGCTGTAATAAATAGGTACTTTCTCATAATTCAATTATTTAGTGATGGATAAGCTACAAGGATTTCAAGATTGAAAACGCCTTACCTATCCATTGGAAAAATCAATTTACTCTGTTGACGACGCTTGCTCCACTGTAAATCCGAATCTGGAGGCAATGGTTTCTGAAATGGCATCCAGGGTTTCCGGAGTTACATCCCATAAGCCGTTAGCACCGTCATCCAAAAGATCCGCTATCAGACCATCAACTTCAGACTTTGTAAAATAAGGGGAGCCGGTGGTCGGATCCTGAGCGAACTGCAGGCTGTATATGAATCCAAAACCTTCTGAAAGGGCATGGAAGGCCCCACCATAGTCCGGAACATCCTCTGCCAGGCTATTTTTTCCAGCCTGAAGATAGTATACACCTCTCACAGAAGGTATCAGGGCGAGTTTTGCCTTTATAATATCTGCCTGTTCATCCCGAACCTCATAATCCTTGGCTACAATTGCCGCTCTTCCCAGTTTGAAAGCTTCAAAGGAAGCCGTTGTCACATCACTGAAATCAGGATCCTCTGCGACTTGTCCTATATAATTTCCCAGAAACCGATCTCCTTCGAATTCTCCTTGTAGAGGATTCCCGCCATTGGTATTTAGTGCAAAGAGATAGCCATATGCCTCATCCCATTTGTGTTCCATAGCGGTGTAAGATGCGCCTTCTTCCACCACATCGTCATCGTTGTTGGCCCTGTTATCGCCTTCATCCAAAATGGCCGGACTCAAATAGTTGTTTACTATCTGGTCGAGGACCAGTGCGCCAATCAGCCCTTTGTTGATTACCTGATTGTACTCCACACCCTGGGCATTTACATAACGTACACGGTCACCCTGAGGTAACTGTCCGGCGATCCCCGGAGCTGCATTTACTTCCCAATTAACAAATACTTCATCGACCTGTTTCATGATCCATTCGTCAAAATCGGCGCGAATGGAAGCCTGATCCGTGGCGTTGGAGGCAAAGAGATCTGCAGATGCCGCTGTTTTGCTTCGGATGTTTTTATCAGATGTATTCAGTTCCGCATCAGAAAAATCCGCATTACCCTCCTCGTGGGCAAACATGGCGGCTAATATTTCCTTAGTATTTGTGTTGTCGCTAATGGCAGTAATGAATTCATTCCCCATTTTTAACCGGGTTGCCTGTCCGTTATAATCAACTGTACTTTCTCCGCCGCGTTCAAAAGTATAGGTATCCGGGACTTCAATAGCTGATTCACAGGGGGTGCAGCTTCCTCCACAATCAATCCCGGATTCATCGCCATTCTGGATGTCATCGGTACAGGTGGCGGCTACTTCATTCTGACCATCATCATCGGAGCTACAGGCCGAGATAGCCAAACCCAACGCTATGTAAAGAGTAAGAACAATTCGCTTCATTATAACAGTATGTTTATTTAGACTTGATTTAAATAGAACAGCAAATCTAATATTCAAAATGTATTTACGCAAGATTAATTTTATTAAATCTTAATAAAGCAGGAAATGGTTGCATCCAGCCGGCAAATTTGATGCGTGAATAACGCTTTAGTATCCTTTTCAGTTATGACACCAATGTAATCGGAATAAAATCGACCTAAAAAAACAGCCAACCATTTTTGAATTGAATCTAACATCTGTCTCTGTGATGCGACCTTTTTAATCTCGCGCCACCTCTTTATAGGCCTGAAGGTCTCTTCGATATACATTAATAGCATGAAATACCTGATAGTAGTTCCTTCTGGCATCCGAATGCGGTACTTTATCTGGTTTTATACACACAGACCAAGGATGCATATTTTATAGACCGACTGGCCGATTGTATTGATTCTGAAAGGTCAGGAGCTGATGCTGGCCTTTTTGTCAGTCCCTTTAAAATAACTTATCTGACGGTGATAATTTATTCCGAAATAGATGAAGATCTCATTAAATTTAAGTGGTACTGAGAATATTGAGGGAATTTGTAAATTAATTGTCCCCAAATTTTCTAACGAAATCCATTCATGGAAAAAAGAAGTAAATCCCAATTTTTATATTATCCGGATATTGCCGTCTTCCTAATATTAATTCCCTTCATCAGTGCCATCAATTATTACCTCACCTACCACAATATCAAATTCAATTGGTTTTTGATTCTAACCTTTATAATTGATACCGTTCAGGGCTATATAGCATGGCTTGCTGTAAGAAAACTCATTCTTTTTTTAGACCTGAAGGTGCCTTATGATAAAGGAATTTTAGAAAGAATGTCTATCCAATTGGTTCTGACCACCTTTGTTGGACTTCTGATTATTAGTTTACTTACCGAAATGGTGAGTTTTATTGTCAAGGGTAAAGCTGCCCCCCTTGATTTTTACACCATTGACCTCATCATCATAGGCATATGGTTTTTCTTTATAAATGCCATTTATCTTGGACTCTATTATTACAATCAATGGAAGCAAACTGAAGAAAAGATGGCAGAGGAGAAGAAATTAAAAGTAGATGGCTTTGTTGTAAAAGTTGGCAATAAAGATTTAAAACTAAATTTTAATAGTATTGCCTGGTTTTTTGTCGATACAGATTACACCATCGCACAAAATTACAATGGGAATAAGTTCTATTTGGACGATTCCCTGGAAAAAATTGAAAAGAGACTTCCGGAAGATACCTTCTTCAGACTGAACAGAAAATATATTGTTAACCGCAATTTAATCTCCGGATTTAAAAGAATAGGAAATGGGAAAATTTTAGTACTTCTTCATGATAATCAACTGTCTCCATTGGAAATTGCTGTTAGTCGAACCAAAGCACCTTCATTTAAGCGATGGTTTCGGCCACAATCGTGACAGTTCATCGGATTCGTTACCACACTTCACAATAAAAGACTTGGATTACAGGGATACCGGGCCCGTCCTCGAAGTATTTTTGGATCATTAAAATTCAACTAATGAACCAAAAATTATTACTCTGTCTCATCCTCTGTTATTTTAGTCAATCTATATACAGTCAGGAGGATGCCAGCGGCAATTACAGGAACTTCCCCTTAATTGTTACGCTGCAATTTCATTCTTTTTCCATGCCCTTTAAAAATTTGAAGTCCAATTTTTCAAATATTGGTATTGGGATTGGTACCGAGGTGAGCTATAATCAAAAGCAAAATTGGGTACAACAATTCAATTTGGTTTGGTACCGGAATAAAAATATCGGCAATGGGCTGTTTCTTTACTCCCAGGGAGTCTGGCGGCCCACAATTGCCAACAACTTTTACACTGAATTAAAAGCTGGGGCCGGTTATATGATTGCATCCCGACCCACCCGGTCATTTAAACAACAAAATGGTGAATGGATTTCTGCCGGAAAGAAAGGGAAAGGTCTTTTTGCAATTCCCGTAGGAGTTTCTTTAGGGTATAATGATGCTTCTCAAGGAACGTATCTTTCGCCTTTTGCTTCCTACCAATTCATCCTCCTCAAGGATTACAACAAAAGCATTCCACTTGTACCGGAATCGCTTATTCAATTCGGAACAAGAGTTCACTTTAACAATTAAACCGTGAAAACAAACCTCGTTAATAGATTTATCATGCCGATATTGCTGATTGGAGCAAATTTGAGTGCTCAGGAATTTCAGTTCACTCTTTGCGAACCCTCAGAACCCCTGAATAGATTCTCCGATTCAGAAGTCATGGAAAAAGCCATAGAGAAAATAGTAAAAAACGGTGCTCCGGGAGCCACAATTGCGCTATTTTCAGACGATGGCTGGTGGTACACGGCAAAAGGATTTTCAAGAATAGAGGACACAACTCCAATGCAGATCTGTAATCTTCAATTCCTGCAAAGTATATCTAAAACCTATCATGCCGTAGCGATTCTGAAATTATTTGAAGAAGGCCAAATTGATCTGGATAGGCCCATGACGGATTATCTTCCGAAAAACATCAGCAAGCATGTGACGGATGCCTATAAAATAACCGTAAAAATGCTTCTGAACCATACGTCAGGAATACCAGAGTATAATTTTGACCCCTACTATATAGCAAAACTGTTACAAAGTCCGGATGATCCCTATACCGGCGAAGATTATTTGAAATTTATAAGCAAAAAGCCTCTCACTTTTGAGCCGGGAAGCCACTATTCCTATAGAAATACCAATTATGTACTCCTGGCATTGATACTTGATGAAGTAACGGGAGACCACGCCCAGTATATTGAGGATTCGATTTTTAAGAGTTTAGGCCTGTCCCATACTTTTTATAGAAATGATCCGAATTATCTAAACTATCCGAATCTTGTGAACAGCTATTGGGATCGATACAGCAACGGAATAGTAGAAAATGTCACCGGTCTTCAACGAAACAATGTGAAACACCTGATCGGTGATGACGGAATTGTTACCACACCTATTGAAGCTGTAAAATTTTTAAAGGGTTTGGTGGAAGGAAAATTGCTATCCGGGAAAACCCTTGAACTCATGAAAACATGGGTGAAAAGAGACAACGGGGAATCGGCCTATGGACTGGGATTAATCCATACGGAAATTGGAGGGATGGAAGCATATGGGCATTCCGGCGGGGGTATCGGAGCCGGGTGTGAGCTGTATTATATACCGCAAAAGAATATATACTTCTTTCTAAGTATGAATTTAGGTACGGTAACCTACAGCCCATTACATCAGGATATAGAGCATGTTCTAGCAGAAATACATGCTATTTTAGCACGATAAAAAAGTTATACATAAACTGATACATTGTCCGCGAGAGCAAACTGAGAATTGAATTTTTGGGAACAATAAGAAGTGACTACAGAAATAGGGGCTATTGAAATGTCTATCAGGGCCATCCAATAAATCATATTAATACATATAAGGGGAGCCAGCTTCCCTTTTATGTTTTACACTTTTATATCTCCAAGGGGAGGGAAAATAAAATATAGTTATAGGAATATGGAGTAATTAATTTAAGCCCTGGGACACATAATTCGAACGTATTCTGTACGTTATAATTAAAATCAACCTAAAACAATGAAATACATTCTTTTTGCCTTCCATGTTATATTTATTTCAGTAATTGTGAAAGGTCAATTCAAAGATCCTGACGTGCAACTTCATAGTATTATTCCATCAAATCAATATCTGAATGATTCGAGGGAGGCGCTACCTGGATTTTCACAACCGTCAATCAGCAATAGCGTTTCTAATGCTCCGTCATTATTGAAAAAAAGGAAAATAGATTTACTACTTTACTTGCCGGATATGCCTGAGCCGAAGGCGAATCAGGGATCCATTTTGAAGCTGTGCGAATTTACCAGCCTCGCGGCTTCGCCTTCTGAATATATGAATAAAGAAGGGGGACATCGGATCATTGATTTCGATAAAAAGCGTGCCAAAAGCACGCCGGCAAATAAAGAAGGCAACAACATTATCCTGTAAACACCTGATTTCACCGGAAACCTTAAATAATTCAACAATTTGGTTCCTGGCGACAGATTATCAGATCCTGAGAGGATACACAAAACAGGCCGCCAGCATGTCCGAAAGGCTGTGTCTTATTTCACACTACCGGAAACCCACACCTCATAAAAAAACCGCCGAGTTAAGGAGGTTCATTTCTCAGAGACAGGCAGCAACCCTTTTCTTTATCGCTTACGAGAAAGGCTTCAAATCACTTGCAGGGCTAACCAGGCGATTTGGATCTATAAAACAATTAATACAATGTACAAAGACCACAATCATGAATCTATTGCTGTCTTAAAATACCTTTCGGGGCTATTTTACATTCCCTACCTTTAGATAAAGAAGAGTTATAGGCGGGCCACCACCTTACCAGAACTTTCCAAATATGGGATTCTCCGCCATTGTCATTACAAGGTGTGGCCAATATCCGTGTTTTATAGCCTGTTGATTAATTCTCCTGATCTTTAAAAGTTGAATAATATTATAAGATTATTAATTTGAAAAATCCTATTACCAAATTTATAATGCAACCTTATCCCTTCTACTATGAAGATAAAAGTCTGCGTATCATCGCACTTCTTTTCCTTATAATGACTTTTCTTTTTAACTATTTCTTCGAACCTTTCAGTGTGGTTCCTTCTGAGCATAAGATGAATTACTTCTGGATATCCGCAATTCACGCCTCGACTCCCGTCGTCGTGCTTTTAACTTTGTCCTTCTTTGCAAATTCACTTAAAATGGAACCCCGATGGAATATAATAAAAGAAGTTTTTTTCATTTTTACGTTCCTCCTTATGGTTGGTATTGTACAGTTTTTAATCAGAGATTTAATTTATGATAACCACAACAACTGGTCATGGCATTTTCTGTTGGAGGAAGTTAGAAATACATTTTTGGTGGGCTCATTGTTCGTTCTCATTTTGGTCCCCTGGAATTTTGACAGGCTAAATGTTAAAAACATCCGTAAAGCCAATGATCTTAACCGATCTATTACCAAAAGTACAGTTATTGATAACGGTATTGCTGGTAGAGGTAACCTCAAAGTGGACAATCTTGAAATAGACTTCGACCATCTTCTTTTTGCAAAATCCGAGGGCAACTATCTGGAAATATACTTACAAGACAAGAACCCGAACAAGATGCTGGTTCGTTTTACCCTGAAGGAATTAGAAGTTCTTCTTAGCACCTATCCTAATATTATTAAGACACATCGATCTTACCTGGTAAATTCTAATTACATCGAAAATATTACTGGTAATGCCCAGGGCTATCAACTTCACTTAAAGAATTATGTAGTGCCAGTTTCCAGAAATTTGATCGCATCATTCAACTCCAGGATCAAAATGGCCTAACAGTCCTTGACGGTCATCACATAAACTTGTTGCTCATCACATATTCTAAATTGCAGCTCTTCATCCTAATACTTTTGTCTCAAAGAAGTATTATCAATGAAAACAACAAGACATTATTATATTGATTCCTTAAGAGTAATTGCAATAATTATGATGTTCGTCTACCATACGTTTATGGTTTTCGTGGCTGAATGGGGATGGCATATAAAAAACAACGAGACGAGTAGTATGCTTTTGGAAATTAATTATTGGATGTCATCTTTTAGGATGCCATTGTTATTTTTTGTTTCAGGGTATATCTCTTACATTCTTATGGGACGATTAGATTGGCGATCATTTACAATGCAAAGATTTGTCCGCTTAATCATACCAACCATTATATGGACTTTTATACTGGTTGCTCCTCAGATATACTTCGAACGAAAACTGGAAGGTAGTGATCAATCTTATATTGAATTCTATCGAACGTTTTTGAAGTTCAATTGGTGGCCAGATGGTAATTTCCACTGGCTGCACCTATGGTTTATACCCTATTTATTCTGTTATAACATCGTATCCATTCCCATTTTCTATATCCTTCAAAAAGAAAGTAAGCTCACGAAGGGGTTAAGTTTATTTTTTAGAAAATCTGTTTCACTATTTATTTTCGTTATCCTGGCGATTATTCCATATACCTTTTTATCCGTTCATTATGAGGTAACCTATAATTTAATCAATGATATTGCCAGACACAGCTTTTTTATTTTTTTCGTAATTGCCGGATTATTATTCAACAGGTTCCCACATGTTACTGAAATCGTTGAATCAAAAAGACGACTTTTCTTAAGTTTTGCATTTCTTTCTTTATTATTGATGAACGTTATACGATGGAATGACTGGGAGCCCTTTGATGTATGGGAGAATTGGATTGAGAAACCGCAAACTTATATGTTTATCGCTCTCGCTAATTTTAATTCCTGGATGTGGGTGTTTAGCAGTTTGGGGTATGGAAAAAAATATCTGAACAATGGAAATAAGCTTCTGAGTTATGCAAATACAGCCGTATATCCCTTTTATATATTGCATCAAACCGTAATCGTCGTACTTGCTTATTATATTGTCAACACTAAAGATGAAGTTTCATTAAAGCTTGTGTTCTTATTGGTGGTATGTTTCTGCATTACACTCCTGACCTATCATTTGTTCATTCGTCCATTTAATGCAATGAGGTTTTTGTTCGGCATGCAGAAAAAAAAACCCAGACAGGTAGATATAAGTATAAAACTTCAGGGCGCTGTATTCTATGAAAAAGTTTAGTTGTTTTTTTCAAATTGGCGTGTAACCTCTCTCTGTAGCGAGATGCTGAAGCGTTATTCAGGGATGGACGGTCTTCAACTGAGGCGCCTAAAGGAGCTTGAGCAGGAGAATCATAAGCTCAATCAAACCTGCCTGCCGGCACGCAGGAAAGTGGTAAGCTGTGGTGATAGGAAAAACATGGCTGGGCTTTAGCAGGGCATGGCAAACCATATAAGGTAAGTTTGGACAATGGCCCTGAGTTTATGACAATGGACTTAACCAGATGGTGTGAGACCCAGGGAATAGAGATACAATCCATACAACCAGGTAGGCTCATGCAGAATGGATTTGTAGAAAAGTTTAATCGAACCTATCGCCAGGATATCCTCGATGCACACCTGTTTGAGGAAATTACCCGGGGAAGGATTTTGACTGAACAGCGGATAATGGATTATCACCAGGAAATGCTTCATGAAGCATTAGGAGGGATGACTCCTGAACTATATGAAATGCAATATTTCAAAGAGAAAATAGTTCATCAAAATAATAGAAAAGTCGTCTAAACTATAGTCCGAGCAATGGGAGGGTAACAGGACCAATCGTCAGTTAATTAGTACATTTTTTCAACCTAGAAATCAAATCCCTCAAGGTAGCAGGTTTAAAATTTTCTAACCTTTACCGCCCTTGGTAAAGGATATTTTTACTCTATCATGATAATCCAATCGCTAACTTAGCGGTAAAACTTGAATTTCTTCCCCACTAGAACGTTTAGCAAAAAAAAACAATATGCGATAAGCATATTGTTGGTCTCATTTACTGCCGTACTGAATTATTTTATGGTGGATTACATAGGTCATCGGGCGGTTGCCCTAATTTTAATGTTGACCGTTTCCCTTACCGCCATTCTCTTTGATATTTTTCCGGTTTTAATTGCAGCGCTATTGAGTGCACTGATCTGGAATTTCTTTTTTATACCTCCGGTTTTCACCTTTCATATCGAAACACCTGAAGATGTACTGATGTTCCTAATGTATTTCGTAATAGCCCTCATAAATGCCGTACTGACGTTCAAGATCCGGGAATTCGAGCAAAACTCCAGGGAGGAGGAAGAAAAAGGTAAATCAATCCAACTTTACAAAACCTTGCTTAGTTCTTTGTCACATGAGTTGAAGACCCCTATTTCCACCATAATCGGTGCGATAGACACCATTAAGGAAAATGAATTAAAACTTACTGATCTTAACAAAAATGCGCTTTATACAGAAATTGAAGTTGCGGGACTAAGACTTAACAGACAAGTCGAAAATCTTTTGAACCTGAACCGTCTTGAGGCAAAAATACTTCAACCAAAACTGGATTGGATCGACGTAAACGAACTGATTTTCGATGTTCTCAGGCAGAACAAAGAAAATTCGACCAATCATTTTGTTGTCTTCGATACCAATGAACAACTGCCTCTTTTTAAAACGGATGGAATTTTTATCGAGCATATATTGCAAAACATTATTCATAACGCAATTCAGCATACACCGGACGATTCAACCATCAACATAAACGTTACTGCTGAAAATAGTGGATTTACTGCAACCATTTCAGATAATGGGGATGGTTTCCCGATCGACAAGATCGATCTGGTGTTCAACAAATTTTATCGCGTGAATAATTCTCAGACAGGTGGAACGGGGTTAGGGCTGTCCATTGCAAAAGGATTTACGGAAGCCTTGGGCGGTAATATTAAATTGGAGAATATCGATACCGGCGGGGCCTATTTTCGCATTTATATTCCTTCCGAATCTTCCTATATAAATAGTTTGAAAAATGAATAAAGTAGAAATCCTAATCATAGATGATGAGCCCCAAATTAGAAAATTACTTCAAATCAATCTGGAGAGCAATGACTATAAAGTAATTCAGGCGATGACGGGAAAGGAAGGCTTGATGTTTGCCGCAAGTCATTCACCTGATCTGATTTTATTGGACATAGGTTTGCCCGATAAAAGTGGCCACGAAATCCTAAAGGATTTAAGGGAATGGTTCAACAAACCTATTATAATCCTATCGGTTCAGGACAGTGAAAGCGATATTGTTTCCGCATTGGACAATGGAGCAACCGATTATTTAACCAAACCCTTTCGCATTGGCGAATTACTTGCAAGGATACGTTCGGCCATAAGAAGAAGCCATAACACCGAAAATGAATCTATCATTGTTTGCGGAAATATTGAAATCGATCTGGTAGCCCGTATTGTGAAGCGCGATAACGAAATCATAAAACTTACCGCAACAGAATATAATTTACTGTCATTATTTTTAAAGAACGAAGGCAAGGTTTTAACACATCACTATATTTTAAGAGAAGTTTGGGGCTATGGATATCAAACAGAGACCCAATATCTGAGAGTGTTTATCGGCACAATTCGAAAAAAAATTGAAGCAAATCACAACAATCCACAACATATAATTACTGAAAGTGGGGTTGGCTACCGCTTTCAATAGTCTTTATAAAACCTCTATTTAAATGCTCATTTTTTAATTCTGTATTTATAAAGTAACAAGTTATTTTGTTTTAAAGAGAAATTAAAATGAGGACCTGATAAATATTACTTCATGACATTGGAATTGTACTGTTAGCCAGTTTACTATTTGTTCTATTAATTATGTCCTTAGTATATTCTTGGAACAATATTCAAAGAAAGTTTTCTTCTTTTCGGTCGTTTATTTATAAAATCTTTATACCCATCCGTACACTCCTTATTTTTTACATATCCCATTCGTTCGACCTTTGATGTATTCAAAAGACACAACAATCATGAAGTGGGATTTTTTTTATGATGAAGGCTACAACGAACCCTACCAATCGGTAAAAGATTGGCATGAAGATATCAAGCATCTTGTTCCCCCTCTAATTGTACTCGCCGCCATCTGTATCTTCATTCTCATAAGTGCAAAATTCCTTCTTTCCTTAAAATAACGTGAAGAATGATTTCCAAATAACCAATGGCAAATGAACTCCATAGCTCGCACTTCAATAAAGTAGAATTACAACAGGATTCGCGAAAATTATTACAAAGACCCAAAATGAAGGATCACAAACAAGGAATTAATAGCAAAGTAACTACAGGAACACTTCTGGTTGCATTGGGAATTATTTATGGAGATATCGGAACTTCGCCACTTTACGTTTTAAAGGCCATCATTGGCGAACGACCTATTTCGGAAACCATTGTTTATGGAGGTATTTCCTGTGTCTTCTGGACGATCACCTTTCTAACCACAATTAAATACATTATACTTACTTTAAGAGCCGATAACAACGGTGAAGGAGGTATATTTTCCTTGTATTCCCTGGTAAGACGGTATGGAAAAGTATTGATCTTCCCGACCATGATAGGTGCGGCGGCCCTATTGGCCGACGGAATTATCACACCTCCCATTTCAGTATCTTCCGCAGTAGAGGGTCTTACTAATGTAAAAGTTTTGAAAGATCTTCCAACGGTTCCCATAGTTATTGCCATATTATCAGTTTTGTTCTTTTTTCAGCGTTTTGGCACCCATAAAGTGGGTAGGGTATTTGGGCCTGCTATGCTTGTATGGTTCACAATGCTTTCTATCCTGGGAATTGTTCAAATTTTGGAACATCCACAAATTGTAAAAGCACTGAATCCTGTTTATGCTGTCAATTTCTTGTTTGGTTATCCGGGTAGTTTTGTGTTGCTTGGAGGTGTCTTTCTTGCAACTACTGGTGCAGAAGCCCTATACGCCGACTTGGGTCACTGTGGAATCAGAAACATCCGTATTACATGGATAGGGGTAAAAACCGCATTGATCCTTAATTATATGGGGCAGGCGGCCTGGATCATGACCTTAGGTGAAAATGCTACCTTAAACAGTAGAAATCCGTTTTTTGAAATTATGCCGCCCTGGTTTTTGATCATCGGAATTCTAATTGCAACCGCCGCGACCATTATTGCGTCACAGGCAATGATCAGTGGCAGCTATACGCTGATAAGTGAAGCAATGAGCTTAAATTTTTGGCCCCGTGTTGCTATACGGCAACCTTCCGAAATAAAAGGTCAGATTTACATTCCAAGTATTAATCTATTGCTTTGGGGAGGTTGCGTTTTTATGGTGCTGCATTTTGACGATTCCACTCACATGGAGGCCGCCTATGGTTTGGCGATTACCATTACTATGCTCGTAACTACCTACTTGCTTTCTTATTATCTGCGTTTCCGCTTAAAATGGAACAAATCCGCAGTAGGAATATTATTGTTGCTCTTCGCAAGTATTGAAATTACTTTCTTTCTTGCAAATGTGAACAAATTTGCAGACGGCGGATATATCACCTTGATTATCTCCTTGGGTTTCATCATAGTAATGTATTCCGTGTTCTATGGTAGGAAAATAACCAACCGTCTGACGGTTTTTGTAGATATTGGAAAATACGCGAAAACAATAAAAGAGCTTAGCGCTGATGAAAACATTCCCGAATATGCAACACATCTTATCTATCTGACCAAAGCTGACCTTAGGCAACAGGTCGAACAAAAAATCATAAATTCCATTTTAGCCAAAAAGCCCAAGCGAGCAGACGTCTATTGGTTTGTTCATTTGAATCGGACCGACGAACCGTATACACTTTCTTATGACGTTTCTGAGTTAATTGATGATACTATCATAAAGGTTAATATTAATGTTGGTTTTCGTGTCCAACCTAGAACTGAACTTTATTTTAGGATGATTGTCCAGGAACTGATGACAAAAAAAGAACTGAACCTTCATGAACGACCGGACGGATCTAACAAATATAATAACGAGCCCGACTTTAAATTTGTCGTACTCGAAAAGTTCCTTTCGGTAGAAAACGAATTCACACTACGGGAAGGACTATTGTTAAGTTGCTATTTTTTTCTAAAGCGATTAAGTTTGAGTGATGAAACTTTTTTCGGATTGGATAAAAGCGATGTTGAGATTGAATATTCCCCATTGATTTACCATCCAACGCCTGATGTGGAATTGATTAGGCTAGGCAAATAGATCAACCTTTTATCAGATACTTAGTTATTTGCCTCAATCTATCAACCTCAAATAATTTTTACCGAAATATAGCCTTACATCAATATCGATACCCACAAAATACAGGGGGCGTATGGATGGAAATAAATTTACTGTAAATGAAAAAGAAATATTAATCACAAAGAAAAAACCCTTGGTTACAGTGTAAGCTCCCCTTAAAACCGAACTGTTTAATATTATAAAAAAGTGAGGGCGTTTATATCACCCAAACTTTTATAACAAATCATAAAAAGCAAGTTAAAATGAGTTGCGCCCTATTTCGATTTTATTTACCCCCCGGGGGGGCGGGGCAGGCGCTTAACTGGCTTTACGCTCTAAAATCTAAAAAGGAACCATGCGCAAAAGTTAGGGGTAAGAATTCGGGACAAAATGATTGTTGCATATGCAATTCCAGTTTTTCTTGAAAACTTTAATTTTTGTGTTACCAATGTGTTAGCCCGAAACAAAAAAAACCGACTTCAAAAAGTCGGCTTCCCCTTGTTGTACAGGCGGAGAGACTTCCCGCTAAAAAGCGGGATAAACTTCTCGTCTCCCCACCCATATTAGGTTTTCGCCAAAAAAACAAACCTCCCGAAATGGGAGGTTTGTCTTAAGTGTACAGGCGGAGAGACTTCCCGCTAAAAAGCGGGATAAACCTCTCGTCTCCCCGCCGATAATAGCATTTCGCCAAAAAAACAAACCTCCCGAAATGGGAGGTTTGTCTTAAATGTACAGGCGGGGAGACTCGAACTCCCACACCTTGCGGCACTAGATCCTAAGTCTAGCATGTCTACCAATTCCATCACGCCTGCAAACCAATAGTTTCAATTGGGTTTATACCAATCTGAAACAAATAATACATTCTGTCAGCGGCTATGTCTGCCTCCCAGATAGCTATCGGGACCATCAAGCCTGCATCAAATTATTATTATTTGGGAGTGCAAATATAAGGCTATTTTTCAATTTAAAAATCCCCTGTGATTAAAAATTAGATGCTGGTTTTTGTATTTTTAGCCCCCTCAACAAAGTTTATACAATGCAAGATGTCAGGAAGTACGTAGAAGATAATAAAGAACGATTTATTCAGGAACTGATAGAACTTCTCAAAATCCCCTCCGTTAGCGCAGATCCTGCCTTTGCTCAGGATATGCAGCACACGGCTGAAGCAGTGGCCAAAGCCCTGTCCGCCTCGGGATGTGATCACGTCGAAATCTGTGAAACAGAAGGATACCCCATTGTCTTCGGGGAAAAAATCCTTGATCCCAGCCTGCCTACTGTTCTTGTATACGGTCATTATGATGTACAACCTCCTGATCCTCTGGATCTCTGGCACTCCCCTCCTTTTGACCCTAAGATCCAGACCACTGAACTGCATCCTGAAGGTGCCATCTTTGCCCGTGGGTCCTGTGATGATAAGGGGCAGTTTTATATGCACCTGAAAGCCCTGGAGTATATGGTAAGCTCAGACCAACTTCCCTGTAACGTTAAATTCATGATCGAGGGCGAGGAGGAAGTAGGCAGCAAGCATCTGGCCTTATTTGTAAAGGAACACGCAGCCAAACTCGCGAATGACATTATTCTTATCTCCGATACAGGAATGATCGCCAGAGACATTCCTTCCATTACCACCGGACTGAGAGGTCTCACCTATGTGGAAGTAGAAGTCACCGGTCCCAACCGCGACCTGCATTCCGGCCTTTATGGAGGTGCCGTCGCCAATCCGATTAACATCCTTGTAAGGATGATAGCCTCACTACACGATTCAAAACGCCGGGTCAATATTCCCGGGTTTTATGATAAGGTGGAAGACCTGTCTGAAGAGGAGAGGGCCGAAATGGCCAAAGCACCCTTCAATCTGGAGGACTATAGAAAGTCGCTGGGCATTGAGGCTGTCTATGGGGAAATCGGCTATTCTACCAATGAACGGAATTCTATCAGACCTACCCTTGATGTAAATGGGATCTGGGGTGGTTATACAGGTGAAGGTGCTAAAACTGTGATCCCCTCCAAGGCCTTTGCCAAAATTTCCATGCGGCTCGTTCCCAAACAGGACTGGGAAGAGATCCTGGAGCTATTTACTTCGCATTTTATGTCTCTTGCACCTCCCGGAGTTCAGGTAAAAGTTACCCCGCACCACGGAGGACAGGGGTATTTGACGCCGCTGGATCATCCCGGATACCAGGCAGCGCACAGGGCCTATGAAACTACTTTCGGCATGGCTCCTATCCCGCAACGCGGGGGGGGAAGTATCCCCATTGTTTCGCTTTTTGAACAAGAACTCGGCAGCAAAAGCGTACTGATGGGTTTCGGCCTGGACAGCGATGCCATCCATTCTCCCAATGAGCATTTCGGGATATGGAATTATCTGAAAGGCATCGAAACCATTCCTTATTTCTATAAATACTTCACAGAATTGCATCGCTGAGATTTGGGCGTTGCAGCCGAATAGACTTCCCGGCTTAGGTGTAATGTTATTACTCAGCAGCTGCCGGGCTTTTCGCTATATCCCTGACCCCTGAAGGTATCAGGGGATGCCGCTGCAATCCCTAACGCAATTTTTTTACTCTACGATTGTAGAATTCAAATTTTTTTTCTATGTTTGTAGAATAACTATATAATCGGGCAGCCCATGCAACTCTCCAGGTCAGAAGAAGAATTGATGAATATCCTCTGGAAACAGCAAAAAGCCTACATGAGATCACTCATGGATGCCTATCCTGATCCAAAACCGGCCGCAACCACCATTGCAACCCTGCTTAAACGGATGACCGACAAAGGTTTTATTGCATATACCAGCGCAGGCAGATCCAGGCAATATTATCCGCTGGTAAAAAAGAAGGACTACTTTGCCAAACATGTCAACGGGCTCATTAAGAGCTTTTTCAATGACAGCGCTTCGCAGTTTGCTTCCTTTTTCACGAAAGAAACCAACCTCAGTAAAGCAGAATTGGAAGATTTAAAAGAATTAATTGATCAAGAAATTAAAAAGAAATGATCATGGCTGAATACCTTATAAAATCGAGCATCTGCCTGGCCATCTTCCTGCTATTCTATTGCGCGGTAATGGAAAAGGAAAGGATGCACCATACCAAGAGGATTTATCTTTTGGGCACCATGATCCTGGCGTTCTGCATCCCGCTGATAAGTATCACACATTATGTAGATGTGATCCCCGGTATGACAGATACTGCCTCAAAAGCCCACAATCAATTTCATTACCTCGTCTCTTCCCGGGAAGGTGCAGAGAACGGCATTTCACTGCCCTGGTATATCCTGTATGTCTTCGGTGTGATGGTAAGCGGAGTTAAATTTACGGCCAACCTGATCCGCGTCGTTCGAAGAATTCGGCAGAACCCAAAATCCAGGCAACAGGATGTTATCAGGGTACTGGTCCGGGAGCCTGTAGTTCCGCATACGTTCTTCAATTACATTTTCTTGAATATCGGACAAAATGCCACCTCGGGAATCCCTAAAGAAGTCTGGCTTCATGAAGTAATTCATGCCCGGCAAAAACACAGCCTAGATGTGTTGTTTGTCGAATTACTGCAGGTTTTTTTATGGTTTAACCCCCTTATATATCTATACAAGGGATACATTAAAAGCAACCATGAATTTCTGGCAGATGAAGGGGTATTAAAACATGACGTAAATCCCGTCCTGTATCAACATACATTATTGCATTATTCCTATTATGGTAATAAGCCGCAACTGGCCAGTGGTCTCAAATACTCATCAATCAAAAAACGAATCAACATCATGAAAAAACAAACCTCCAAAAATTCGATCCGACTTCGGACTGTACTGATTATCCCGCTGCTGGTCTGGTCCTTGTACAGCTTTAGTGACAAGGTACTGGTACCCCGGAATTCTGATTTCGGACCAATGCTCCAACCCCTTCCAACGCAGGATAAAGCCACCCCTGAAATGGTGGCCGAATACAATGCATTGGCCAGGAAATACAATGAGATGTCCCGTAAAAACTTCCAGGTTAAAGGCAAGGAAGTTGACAGGTTGAATTACCTCTATGGCTTGATGACAGACACCCAAAGAAATGAGGCCGAACCTTTTCCGGAATTTCCGGAACCGCCAATTCCACCCGCAGCTCCCCGGAACCAGTCAGACGCTATTACCGCGCCTGATCAGCCCCGAAGTCAAATTGCTGTAAAGGCAAATCGTTCAGTATACGCTGCAGACGCTGCCGCGAATACGACCACTGTAATTTCAGTGACAGCTCCAGTAGAGATCGAACATGAAGTATCTCCTGAATTTATTAACATCCCTGCCCCGCCAGCTCCTCCTGCACCACCAAATCCTCTGGAACACATGAAGGAACTTGCCCAACAAGGCGCGAAATTCTTTTATAATGATCAACCTGTTCCTGCTGCCAGGGCCTATGAAATCGTAAATACCAATCGCAATTTACACATCTACATAGAGAATGAAGCGACCGGCACCCCACTGGTTAAACTCAGTAACAATCCGATCGAAAAGTAAATTGCCCAAGATGTCATTCCAACATAGACAAGCCTCCTCCGGGAGGTTTTCTTATTCACAGCTTTGGTTGAAAACTACCTAACATCAATCGCATAGCGGTCCGGACACCGAATAATTAAAACTGTTGAAAATCCTATTGGGGTGTACCAAATACTCCAAAATCCCGTTTAATTATCCTGGACAATCATCAATCTTCCGCCGCCAGGCGGAATTAAATCAGGACACTATGTTAAAAGATTTTTTTATCCTCTGCTCAGGAGCGGACGCAAGTCTGTTAAAAACATGCTCATCCGGAGAACAAAATAAGTACGCAGGTATTGGTGCCACCGTTTTCTTCACCGCACTGATGGCCCTTATTGCTGCAGGGTACGCCCTTTATACAGTTTTTGACAGTGTACTTACAGCGGTAGGCTTCGGACTTATCTGGGGGCTTCTTATTTTTAACCTAGATCGTTTTATCGTGTCCACAATTAAAAAGAGAAATAGCTTCAGCAACGAGTTGCTCCAGGCAACGCCCAGGATCATCCTCGCGGTCATTATTGCTGTTGTCATCTCCAAACCGCTTGAAATGAAGATTTTTGAAAAAGAAATCAATCAGGTGCTGCTGGAGCAAAAAAATGAACTTACGCTTGCCAATAAACAACAGATCGCCCTTCAATACAACCCTGCTATAGCAGGCCTACAAGAAGAAATTAACGGCTTGAAAACTGAGATCAGTACCCGCGAATCGGAGACCAATGCCCTGTACGACACTTATATCTCGGAAGCTGAAGGCCGTGAGGGAACGCTGTTATTGGGAAAAGGTCCTGTCTATCAGGAAAAAAGGCAGAAACACGACGCCTCCCTCGCAGAACTGAATCAGATCAAATCGAACAACGCCATTAAAATAACGGATAGAGAGAAACAGATAGCCGCACTTGAGGCCGAATACACCACAGATGTGACAGATTCGCAACCCATTATTGACGGCTTTGACGGCCTTATGGCGCGAATCAATGCCCTTGACTCCCTTCCCTGGTTTCCATCATTCTTTATATTTCTGCTTTTTCTTGCCATAGAAACCTCGCCCATCATCGCCAAATTGCTTTCACCCAAAGGCCCGTACGATCTGAAGGTGGAAGATGAAGAAAGTATTGTGGATACCTGGGTAACACAGAAAGTACTTCAAAGGCGCAAAATCCTTGCAAGTGATATCGAGTTGAATGAACGCATTTACGCAGAAATTGCGGAAGAAGATGCGGTTTATGCTTATAAGAAAGCCAAAGCCGAGGAATTACTGCGGATGCAGGCTGATGCTTTCCATAAACTTCAGGTCAGGAATCTGTGAGCTGACCCGGTGACCGTATGTCGGGAAACTCCCCAAACGCCCAGATAATTGGCATCAGGGAATGATATTCATTTTTTTAAGTAGAAAGGAAGCATTCATGTTTTTACAAACACCTTCTTTTAACTTAAAATCGAAATGGAGTTCATTTTGAATGACCTCCGCATCGAAATAAAAATTCTTAACTCCAGGATTCCTCTCCGCAACTTCACAAAGGCTGAGGTCATGGGTAGCAATGAGCCCTGTCGATCCTGATGAGGTCAATCTCTCCAGGAATTTTTTTGATCCAATCGCTTTGTCCGTACTGTTCGTCCCTTTTAATATTTCATCAAGAACGACAAAGTACGTATCGTCGGCAAGGGCATCCACAATAAACTTAAGCCGTTTTAATTCTGAAAAGAAATACGACTCTTCATTGGCAAGGGAGTCAGATGTCCTCATACTGCTTATCAATTTTACTGGACGATAAGACATCGCTGAAGCGTATACCGGGAGCCCGGCATTGGCCATCACGATCAAAAGCGACAAAGTGCGAAGAAAGGTACTTTTCCCTGCCATATTCGCCCCTGTAATAACATAGTACTCCGAAGTCTTAATCTCAAGGGAATTCAGAACCTGAACCTTTGAAGAGATCAAAGGATGCCCTGCGTCTGTGGCGGCGACCGCTACAGAATTTTTGGATATTACAGGGTAGGTATAATCGGGATGGTTGAATGCAAAATTCCCCAGGGAATTATAAGCATCAAAGCTGGCAATGACCTCAAAATACCCAGCCACCTTATCACGGTGCTCAGCCATCCATTTTTCTATGCGCAGGCAAAAGTAAAGGTCCCAAAGCATCAATCCGTTCAGCACCATCCCCATTATTGGATTGTTCCTGTTGTCCAAAAGGCTCAACAGTCGCGAGAATTTATTCAATATCCCGGAAGATGGCTTTATTTCCTGTTCTAAATCCCCTTTCATTCTATGCAAAACTTCTGACCGAAAGACCGCCTTTCCCAGTTCCCTGATCAATACCTCATACTGTACAAAGGTATTATGAGCCTTAGTGGTATTGGCATACAGGACATTGATCCTTTGAAAGAACCGACCTGTAATTCCTAAACCCAATACCAGCCACCACACGGGATACCACCCTGACAGCAAATCCATCAGATAGGCGCTCCATAAAGCGATAGAAATCCCTGTGAATAACAAGGGCAGAAAAGTCATCATGGTCGGCACAAAAGCAATATGTCCATTCAGCCATTGGATAACCTCCTTATGGGTCATCTCCACTTTTACCATAGAAGCGCTGGCCGAAAACTCCTGTCTCCACACGGGCATTTCAGACAATTCCCGGATGGCTTCCTGTTTTTCCATGATACCATCAATATTGTTCGAGGTAAGCTTACCGGCGAGGATTTCCCTTCCTTGCTCCAACATGCTCCTGTTACAGTATTGAAAAAAGGAACCGGGACCAAAAAGATCAATATCTTCACTGTAAAAATGGGACGGATTCCGAAACACATGACCATCGGGCAATTGAAGATATTTCCGGTTCAGTACAGCCATCTCGGTCGAGTTGATCTGCAGTAGGGCCGTTACCTTGCGCCTTTCGGCAGCCAGATTCTTATGTCTCAGGATAAGGTAGATAAAAGCACCAAGCCCCGGGATAATGCATATAAGCCATGCGGGGGTGTTGCCAAAGAGAAGGTAGGCTGCTGCAACCAAGGCAAGAAAGACAAACAATCGCAACATACCCAGCATCATCAGGGCAGCATCCAGTTTTGTCAGGGCTGATGTAAGTTCTTTCAGCCGATCTTCATAAAATCCCCCGGGATCAATCATAGAACAGCGCTGGTTTGGGTGCAAAGATACCTAATCATGCCCTAGGCTTCCTGATCCAGCTGAGTTTTCAACTTTTTAGTAAGTCCGGCGATGATCAGCTCATAGGACAAATCTGTAAGCTCCCTGACCAATGAATCCGGCAGTTGTTCCATAGCGATTGTATTCCAATGAATTTTGCTCATATGATATCCGGGCAGAATAAGGCCATCATAGGTCTCCCGCAGTTCAATAGAACGCTCCGGATCGCATTTCAAATTTATGCTTGAAGGAATACTGTCCAGAGAGAGAAGGGCGAACATTTTCCCCATCACTTTGAAGACAAGGGTCACAGAATCAAATGGAAACCCCTCCGTAACTCCCTTTTTTCCCAGGCAGTAGGTTCTGAAAGATTCAACATCCATAGTGATTGTCCTTTGTTATGGGCGACATGACTCAAATTATGATCAGGGCGTAATCCCCATCGAATCATAAACAATGACCTTGTTCCAGAGACCGGAAGATTCTTCTATAAATAACAGGTGCGCTTTTTCCTCCTGATACTTTTTTTGGGCTTCGGCAGATTCAAATGAGACCACAAGGGAATAGGTGAAAGAGCCATCAACTACCTCCCGGGTCGATTCCGGTGGATAGCCTATAAAATTGGTTTTTGTATACAAAGAAGTGTCCAAAAATTTTCCGAGGGAAGTCTCAAATTGCTTTCTGTCAGTATCACTATCCGGATTATTCAGCCAGAAAAATACGGTATGTACGAAGGTTGGATCAAAATTTTTCATAGTTTTTTCATCTTGTCCATAAGTGCTTATGGAAGCTGTTACAACTAGTAAAATGCAAAAAGTTTTTTTCATAAATAAACAATTAACGGATGTTAAAGGTAGGGTTTCTTATTATTGAAGTCATTTAGACTTTTTCCATTTGCTAAAAAATTGACCTTTTTTACCCATTTTTCGACTTTTTCTCGTTCCGTAGCCCTGCTATGCAACTCTAAAAAGGCTTCAAATGGTCAAAAAATTTCTGATTTCACTTAAACGCAAAAAGTCCAAATCACTTCATTGTTTTAATCGGTGGGTATCATTATTCATAATTTCGAGGGCAGAATAATCCAGTTCCCATCCGATGGTTTCAACTATCTTTTCAATAAGAATAACGGCCTGCAAGGCCTCCTTCTTTGCCGTCTCCATAAGTCCGCTTCCGGGGATCTTCCCTCTGATGTGATCCTTGGCCTCTTTGGTAAGCAGGGTGAGGTCTTCCGATTTAAAAAAATTGAACATCCCGCTTTTTATATCATAAAACTGGATTTCAGGCTCTACGGAGAGTACCTCGGGCTGAGGAAATCCGGTTAAAATAATTTTCTTATGCTCTTTATCTGCCGTCAGCACCACTTTCTTGAGGTCGTACCCAACATGCACCTTCGCATGAATGACCAGCAGTGCTTTTTTCTTGCTGCTGACCAGGCTCATAAAATGTTCCTTTATATTTTCATAGCGGTAAATCTCGGCAAAGTCGCCTTCGACAGAAACCAGCTTGCACACACTCTTGATCTTATTCAGCAAGACCGTCGACTGGTATTCTGTGAGTTCCTGTTGTTTTCTGTTTCTAAAATAAGTGAAAAGCCAGTACATCAGAACAGATCCGAGAATGAGGCCTATAAAAAGTTCCAAAACGCTATCCATTTCCGCTATTTAAATTCCCGAGATGGGTAAAAGTAAATCCCTTCCTGTACTTTAATCCGTATCCGAAAATCCTGTCAAAAGATGCATGAGAAAAAAGCAGGATTCCAAGCAGTTGACATAAAGGTAAGGAAAGGTAAATTCCGGCAAGATAAACTAAAATCGCCAGTCCTTTATGATGGAAAATGTTGTACAATACGGCACCGGTTGATGTATTTATCAGATATCCGAGCATGCCAATATCCGGACTCAGCAGCAGTAACGGGAATAACCACCATGGAAAAGGCAAAAGTCCATAAAGATAGATCCCCAGAATGAACATCATCAATTCCTCGATTTTCAGTATTGTTTGCATACCTGCGTTTTTTTTGATCTCTGAATTGTTCATCGCACACCCGAGCGCGCATACTTGCAGGATGGGTGTCTTCAATTTAAGGTAACCATAAATAAATCACTTGCAATCCCATCTGCAAAAAACTTTCCTTCCCGCGAAAGGACAAGGATGTCTCCCCTGAGTAAAAGATTTCCTGTTTGCAGGTGTTTCCTGGCCTGATCTAAAGTATAATCACAACGCTCTCTCCCAAATAAGGAGATAATTTTGTTGAGAGAAATTCCCCATATCGTTCTGAGTCCGGTCAAAACATATTCATTGTACCGGTTATCTTCGGTGAGTTCTTCCCATTCAAAAGGGCGTGTATCTCCGGACAGGGCCTTAATATATTTTAAATTGTTTCGGATGTTCCAGGATCTGGTGCTGCCGTCAAATGAATGCGCCGACGGCCCTATTCCCAGGTATTTTTTTCCCTGCCAGTACGCAGTATTATTTCGTGAATAGCAGGCAGACCTGGCAAAATTGGATATTTCGTAGTGCTCATAACCGGCAGCCGTCAGTCGATCAGTCAGGAGATAGAATTGGCTTCTCGTCCGCTCATCATCCATAGCAGGCAGCTGGCCCTTTTTGATCATACTATTCATAGCGGTGTGAGGTTCAATGGTGAGGGCATAGCTGGAGATGTGCGCGAGATTGAAAGAGAGCGCACGGGAAATGTTTTCCTGCCATCGTTCATCCGTCAGATAGGGCAGCCCGTAAATCAGATCTATGGAAATATTATCAAAACAGCTCGTTGCCATTTGCAGACATACTTCGGCCTGGGAGGCATTATGCGCCCTGTTCAGCAGGGCAAGGTCCGCGTCAAAAAAGGATTGAATCCCGATACTAAGGCGGTTGATACCGGCAGAACGCAGGTCCTTTATGGAATGTGGGAACAAATCATCCGGATTCGCTTCCAGAGTGATCTCCGGACTTGTTGCCACTTGATAATTGAGGGAGATATCCTCTAAAAGTGATTCGATTTCTGATGCCAGCAGCAGAGAAGGCGTACCACCTCCAAAGTAGATGGTTTCCACAAGTTCACCGCGCAGCTCGTCTCTGCGTAATACAAGTTCTCTGGCCAGGGCTTGTACCATGGTCTCCTTCTTTTTAAGTGTTGTTGAAAAATGAAAATCACAGTAATGACAGGCCTGTTTGCAAAAAGGAATATGGATATAGATTCCGGCCATATCAACTGCTTACGTAAACGATCGGATATGACATTGAGAATGTAAAAGCCGTGTAGAACACTATAGCCAGACAGTATACAATGAGAGACTTAAATGCTTCCACAACGGGTGACTTACTGAAATAAGAGATCATGGTAAAGGTAAAATAAATCCACATAAGGAACCTGGCCAAAAACTTCATGTCTGCTTCTATAAACTGAATATTGAACCTATTCAGGCCGGCGAAAAGAGTTAAACCCCGCACAGATAAAATGATATGCCTGCCAATTCTTCGAAACTGCAATTTTGGTAAAAAAATATTTTTAAAAATAAGCTGAACGTGACGATGTGGAGGAATAGGAATTTCTCTCATGTAGCAATATGACGTTCGGGACGACCGTGAGCAATTTCACGTTCACATGTGTATCTTCGGCGGTGACGGTGGTACCCTTGAAGCATTCTAAACTGATAGTGCCGCGTATGACGGAATAGACTACTGAAAGAAGAATAAACACTGCGACAGGGTCATGGTATTTTTTCCTTTTCCCCGTTAAAAATTTTCGAAACAACCGGCCAGGAATGGTAAATAGCATTCCGAGAGTGAGAAGTAACGAAGCATTGACTAAATAAGATTAACAAGAAGGTTACTAGAGTTTTCGCGGAAGGTAAACTTGCCAAGGCCTGGGCGTTGCCCGCACTGTACACCATAAGAACCCATTTCCGGGGGCTTAACAATTTTTACAATATGTCGCAACTTTAGGTTTCAAGAATTATTTGACCCTGTCTGAATTGTTTTTTACAAATGCCTCCCAACCTGAGTAAGTTCCCTGCTTCTCTATTCTGTCTGCATTGTAAAAATGACATACAGCAGCTGCAAGGCCATCCGTACTGTCCAGGTTTTTTGGAAGTATTTTTAAACCAAGGCTGCTTTGAAGCATTTTGGCGACTTGTTCTTTGCTTGCATTCCCATTGCCAGTGATCGCCATTTTGATTTTTTTAGGCAGGTATTCCGTGATAGGGATCTGACGGCTGAGCGCCGCTGCCATTGCCACGCCCTGAGCTCTGCCAAGCTTGAGCATGGATTGCACATTTCTACCGTAAAATGGAGCCTCGATGGCAATTTCATCAGGGTGGTAGGTGTCAATAAGGGAGAGGGTCCTGTCAAAAATAAGTTTTAGTTTGGTAAAGGGATCCTCGTACTGTTTGAGGATTAATTCATTCATCTGAATGAACTCCATGCCTGAACCAACGATCCTGATAATGCCGAAACCCATTACTGATGTTCCGGGATCAATGCCCATAATGATCTTTTCAGTGATAACTTTCATAGGTTTACTTTGCATTCAGCAACAGGGGGATCCGAAATCTGGTACTTACCGGGATCCCTCTTTTTAAAGCAGGTTCGAGTCCGGGCAAGTTTTTAAGACTTTGGGTAATGACCCCGTCAAATTCCGGGATTTGTTCCCGAATCGCTGCATTTTCCCCGATTTCCAGAACGGTCAGTGCTCCGTCCTTATCTACGAGGAAATCAACGTAAATGGTATCCCTGAAGCCATTATCCAAAACGAATTCAAACTCCTTCAAAGTTGTGGAAAAATGATGAAGCAACGTTTCTTCAAAACATACCTTCTGCGCATTTTTTTCCGAAGTTTCATCGCATTCCGTAAAGAGCGGGTACTGGTCTACATCGTTCCAGTCAATTGTCTTTAATTCCTTCTCCACAAGATCACGTGTTCTGGACTCTCTGGAGGAGTTAAGGTCACAGGAAGCCAAAATGCACAATCCCAGTAGTATTCCCAGTTTCCTCATAATGCCATTCCTTCTGCCCTGAAATGTACAATTTTTTGTGGAAGTCGGTCCTGAAGATGAGGGATTTCCTGCGGTCGGGTTTGATTTCAGAATTGACAACTTAAACAAGGACTTCGGGCACTGCAAAAACTGGATCCTGGGACGCGGAGCTCATTGGGTATATCTGGCAGGGGATCTAAAGTGCCGCGCAGCCAAATCGCCGGTGGTAATCTCCATCTTCGCATTAAGCCGTATCTCCTTAGGGCCTGTGATATATGAGCCGGCTTCCGCCTGTGAAAAGACAATGGTTGACGTCCCGTCTGTGACCACCACAAAGGTTTCTCCCTGCTGGTTTGTTAAGGTCCCGACACGTTCAACAATACGGCTTTCCTCTTCTGGTGTCAACTGATCGACATGGCCTACATTTATGGTATCTGAATCATTAAAAGGGGTATCCTGCTGACAGGATGAGTAGAATAGCATCCCGGAAATCAACGGGATCAGGATCAAATATTTTACTTGTCTCAATCGATTTGATTTTGCTTTTTGTAACATGACGATTCGTTTTTTGATTAATGATGATTTATAGAAGGAATTAATAAAGGAGATGCTGTTGGTATGGAACACCTGTGATAATAATGCCTGATAATGATCCTGCTTTTCCGATCCGGCCACTCTGGCGTCTGCAGTGAATTCATGGACTTCCGATATCCTGGCCTGGAACAGATAGACAAGTGGATTGTACCACAGAAGGACACGGAAAACTTCAAAAAAAAGCAAGTCCAGCGTATGCCATTGATTGATATGAACCAGTTCATGCTGAATAATGCCGGACTGGTTTTTCCGGGGAATTGTATCTCCCATGTAAATGGACCTGAAAAATGAAAAAGCGATGTCACTCTCAGAAAGCGTTATCAGACTAAATCTTTTGAAATGAAGGAGTTTTCCCTGTTTTCTGAGGCGATAGAGATAGTGCAATTTATGAAGGAAAGAGGCCAGGGCCACACCCATTCCGGAAATAGCGATGACATTTAGCCAGGGGATAGGGTTGGCCGAACTTCGCTGGGTGCTTTCAGTGAGGATTACCGGGTCCAGTGTCCATGAAGCAACAATGGAATTCCCGGACAAAGGCAGCAGGGTTTGGAAGGCCTCAATGTGGACCAATGGCAGGATCAAGGAAATAAGGAAGGTCCCTAGGAGATAAAAGCGATTCCACTGAAAAAAGGTTTCCCGCTTCAGCAAAAAGTCGTAGAACATTAAAAAAATCAATTGGAATCCAAGTCCTTCGAGTACATACTGTATCATCACTGCTCTTTTTTCATTTCATTGAGGATGGCCTCCAATTCGGAAAGGGTGATATCCTTTTTTTTCATAAAGAAAGATACCAGGCTTTTATAAGACCCCTGGAAATAACCATCCACCAATTTATTGATCGACTGATGGCTATACTCCGATTTGCATACAAGAGGAAAATAGGTATGACCCTTTCCGTCCTTCTCGTAATCAACAAAACCCTTGCTTTCCAGAATCCTCACAATCGTAGATACCGTATTATAGGCCGGCTTTGGTTCGGGTAATTCGTTGATAATGGCAGCGACATTCGCATTTCCGAGTTTCCAGAGTAGCTGCATGACTTCCTCCTCTGCTCTTGTCAATTGTTTTATTTCCATAATTTTATGATAATCAGGCAGTCAAAAGTCAGCAACCCACTTCGGCAGGTATTTGGTTTTTATCCGCCTTTTACAAATATAACTAAATATTTAGTTTAAACTAATAATTTAGTTATACTTTCCTTAAGGACCTGATTTTTATAAAAGGTGGATCAAGTTTTTTCTGATAGAAACAAATCAAAGCTTAGCCGGCAGATACTTAAACTCTATGTAACATATTTTCATAACTTTCGTCCAATCCGCAAAAGCCCGTGAGGGCAGGAATTAAAGTATATGGACCTCCTCCTCTTATTGCTGGGTTTTCTATTAATGATAACAGGAATTCTGGGAAGTTTTTTGCCGGTACTCCCCGGACCTCCCATAAGCTGGGTGGGACTTCTTCTTCTTTCTCTGACCAAGGCCGTGCCAACGGATGGGTGGTTTTTGGGTATCACAGGGGCAGTGGCATTGCTCGTAGGGGTGCTGGATTATATTATTCCTGCCCTGGGCACTAAAAAATTCGGAGGGAGTAAGGCCGGGATGGCCGGGACAATGGTCGGTCTTCTGATATCCATCCTGTTTCCTGTACTTGGGATCTTTGGAATCATTGTCTGGCCTTTTATCGGAGCCCTGGCAGGAGAATTACTTCATAAAGCAGACCGGAAAACGGCCATGAAGGCAGCTTTCGGATCCTTTATTGGATTTTTGACAGGTACTTTTCTGAAATTCCTGGTGACGGTCATCTTTCTTGGACTTTTTATATCCAGGGCTTGGGAATACCGAAATCTCCTTTTCCCCTATTTCAGGGACTAGTGCATTTAGAAGATTAAGGATTAAACCCTGATTATAACCAGGCCACCTTTGATGCAACCGGAGCACGCCTTATCTCAGGCAGTTCACCATCATAATGCCCCATATAGAAAAATCCGAGGCATTTTTCCCCCGGACTCATATCAAAAAACTCACCCATATAGGTTATCATTGCCGGAGAACTCCAATAGCAGCCAATTTTCAGCTCCGTACAACACAACCACATGTTCTGAACAGCCATCGCCGTGGCCGCTAATTCTTCCCATTCAGGCAGAGTTTCCTTCGGATCCCGCTGCATGCAGATGGCAATAATGGCCCCGGCCTTATTGGTGTTATCCATGATCTTTTTCACCTTCAGTTCCGATGGTTTGCTTTCCAGTTCCATATATTTATAGGCGAGGAAAAGACCTAGTTTCTCCCTTGAATCCCCGAGTAGAACCTTAAACCGCCAGGGTTCTGTTCTTTTGTGGGTGGGCGCCCAATTGGCCGCCTCCAGAACTTCCTCAATAATTTCTCTCGAGACGGGCTTATCATTGTATTGAGGCGGATAAACGGACCGCCTTTTTTTTATAAGTTCAAGTATCATAACTATTGTAATAAGAGGACCGGTATCCCCTTGAATGCCGGTTACAATATACTGGTTATTCTCGAACTTAATGAATACATTTAAGGCAGATAAAATGGCAAAAGGATGACCTCCGAAACAGGGACATTTGCATATGGTGAGGATTGGCTGACGGCCGGGAAGGCCCTTGCGTTGTGTTCCGGTTCTCTAACTGGGGTTCTGACCAAAGCGACAAGAAAAAAAATTAGGGACAGTCAGGCGGTGGTTCTGAGAATTGTTGAGAATGGCCACCCGGTTTATGGTATCAATACCGGATTTGGCCCGTTGTGTACCACCCGGATTTCAAAGGAGGAAACCAAAATTCTCCAGTCCAATATCCTCCAGAGTCATAGTGTGGGTGTTGGTAAACCCATCTCACGGGAACTCAGTAAGCTGATGCTGATACTGAAAGTACACGCCCTTGCCAAAGGGTATTCGGGGATTGCAGAAGCTACGCTGGACAGGATTCTTTGGCACATTGAAAACAATATCATTCCCGTAGTACCATCGCAGGGATCAGTTGGCGCTTCGGGAGATCTTGCACCCCTTGCCCATCTCTTCCTCCCGTTGATCGGGCTTGGGAAGATCTGGGAAAAGGGCGCTTCGGTTGCAACTTCGGAGCTGTTTCGCAAAAAAAGTATGACGCCCATGGAACTGGGTCCTAAAGAAGGACTGGCGCTTATTAACGGAACCCAGTTTATCGCCGCACATGGGGTCAGACTTTTGCGGAAATTTCACGGGTGCCTGGCTCACGCTGATATCATCGGTGCGATGATGATTGAAGGACTACAGGGATCAGTAAAACCGTTTTATGAAGAATTACACGCCCTGCGCCCCTTTAAAGGTAACATCCATGTCGCCGTCAGGATAAAATCACTTTTAAAAGGATCAGAGATCATGGAAGATCATATAGACTGCGACAGGGTACAGGATCCTTATTCCCTGCGTTGTATGCCGCAGGTCCACGGTGCTTCCAGAACCAGCTGGCTGCATCTCAGGGAACTTCTTGAAATAGAACTGAACGCCGTCACCGACAATCCGGTCATTCTAAATGATGAGCTGACAATCAGCGGTGGTAATTTTCATGGGCAGCCTTTGGCCATGGCCCTGGATTACGCCTGTCTGGCCGCTTCTGAAATTGGAAATATTTCCGACAGGCGAATTTACCTGGCACTGGAAGGAAACAGCCCTGGTGTCCCAAAATTACTTATGAACAACACCGGGATCAATTCGGGCTACATGATACTTCAATACACCAGCGCTGCCCTGGCGAGTGAAAATAAAGGTTTGTGCTTTCCTGCCAGTGCGGATAGTATTCCCACTTCCCTCGGACAGGAAGATCATGTCAGCATGGGTTCCATATCGGCCAGAAAGGCCCTGCAGGTGATTAATAATGTAGAAAAGATTCTTGCCATTGAACTTCTTACCGCCGCCCAGGCTTTCGAGTTCAGGAAGCCCCTGAAATCCGGAAAACTGCTGGACAAGGTGCACAGACAAGTGCGGGAACAGGTGTCCTTCGCCGAAAAGGACCGGGTCTTTGCTGAAGATATAGAAACCGGAATTAAATTGATCAGGGATCAGACCATTATACAGGTGATTGAACAAACCTGTGAGAAGGAAGGGCTATCACTCGAAACACCATTTAATCGCGAATTTGAAGAATATTAGGCATCGCAGGACATCCTCATCCTGCTGCCTGAAGTATCAGGGCCCTACCTCCCTGTAACGGATATCCTCTATCCTGGGATAACGGCTCAGACACTGCCCTTTACCCAAACTCCCGGTCAATAATTTGTCCTCCTTTTGATTAACTCCAATTGCCTATCTGATCCTTAAATCCTACCTTGTGGTGAACATAGACATGCCCATTCCATTGAACAAGCCACTACTTATAGGTCCCTTTTCACAATTGCTCCCTATGAGCGGAATCCGACTTAGGGGGCCATTGCAGGATAATGAAATGCCCGTGCTGGAAAACGCAGGGCTAATGATAGAAAACGGGCGAATACATTCCATTGGCCCATTTGATAAGCTGCGGAGTACTACCTCCGCCTCACAAGTAATTCATATCCGGCTGGAAGCTGATTGTATCGGTCTTCCCGGCTTTATAGACGCACATACCCATCTGTGTTTCGCGGGCAGCAGGGCCAGGGATTACGCTCTGCGAAACTCCGGGAGAACCTATCAGGAGATTTCCAGGGCGGGGGGCGGTATCTGGGATACGGTAACCCAAACGCGGAACGCGAGTCGGGAGGAACTAACATCCGGCATTTCACAACGCGCATGGCGCCACCTTTGCAATGGAGTTACGACCCTTGAAATAAAAAGTGGATACGGCCTGTCTCAGGAGGAAGAATTAAAAATGTTGCTTGCCATACAGGACGCGAAAGCATCGGTGATCGCCGATCTTATCCCCACCTGTTTGGCTGCTCATATGGTTCCAAGGGATTTCACCAAGGGTCCTGATGTCTATCTCAAAGAAATCAGCGATCAGCTGTTCCCGATACTTAAAGCTCAAAACCTAGCCAACCGGATTGACGCTTTTATTGAAGAAGGCGCTTTCAGCCCTGAGAATATCCGGCCCTATTTCGAAAAAGCCAGATCTATGGGATTTGATCTTACTGTACACGCGGATCAGTTTACCACGGGCGGAAGTGAAGTCGCCGTATTATTCGGCGCAAAAAGCGCGGATCATCTGGAGGTCAGCACCAATCGTGAAATTAAATTGCTTGCCCGGAGCCAGGTGATTGCCACAGCACTCCCGGGCGCCAGTATGGGATTGGGATGTGGTTTTACACCGGCACGAAAGATACTGGATGCAGGCGGTGCACTGGCCATTGCCTCAGATCATAATCCTGGTTCCGCGCCTATGGGGGATTTATTGACGCAGGCAGCTGTTTTGGGTGCCTTTGAAAAACTGACCGCTGCTGAAGTATTCGCAGCACTTACAGTTCGGGCGTCAGCAGCACTGGGACTAAAGGACAGGGGACAATTTTCAGAGAACTGTCTTGCTGACCTGCTTATTTTCAGGGCGGCCCACTACCATGAAATTCTCTACCATCAGGGAACTTTAAAACCTTTTCAGGTATATAAAAAGGGCGCCCTTGTATATGAAAATCCTCAAATGCACCGCTATGGACTTTAAAACTTCCATTTTACAAGGCATCCCGGGAGCCCTGCCACCCACCCCGATCCCACAGCCGGCAATAAGCCATGCCCCGAAAAGAAAAGTAATCCTCAGCGTGCAGGAAAAGCAACTGGCTATTCGAAATGCCCTGCGTTATTTCCCGGTCGCCTGGCATCAGCTGCTTTCAAAGGAATTTGCGGAAGAACTAAAATCATACGGCCGAATCTATATGTATCGTTTTAAGCCTTCCTATAAAATATATGCAAGGCCTATCGGAGAATATCCGGCCTTAAGCAGGCATGCGGCAGCTATCATGCTGATGATACAGAATAATCTGGACCCTGCCGTTGCCCAGCACCCGGAAGAACTTATTACCTACGGGGGCAATGGGGCGGTCTTCCAGAATTGGGCGCAATACCTGCTAACGATGCAATATCTGGCGACCATGACTGATGAGCAAACGCTGCACATGTACTCAGGTCATCCACTGGGGCTTTTTCCTTCCTCTAAAGACGCCCCGAGGGTAGTTATAACTAATGGAATGATGATCCCCAATTATTCATCACAGGACCACTGGGAAAAATACAATGCCCTAGGCGTGACTCAATATGGCCAGATGACGGCAGGCTCCTATATGTACATCGGCCCTCAGGGAATTGTACATGGAACTGCCATCACCGTGATGAATGCCTTTCGCAAAGTGCTCAAAAAGGGAACGTCTCCCAGAGGAAAAGTATTTCTGACTTCAGGCCTTGGAGGGATGAGTGGTGCCCAGCCAAAAGCGGGCACTATTGCCGGATGTATCACTGTCTGTGCAGAAATCAATCCGGCGGCGGCCATGAAAAGGCATGAGCAGGGGTGGGTAGATGAATTGATTGACGACCTCGACCTTTTGGTGCAGCGGACAAAGAAGGCGGTTGCTGAATCTGAAGTGGTTTCCCTGGCCTATATAGGCAACGTAGTGGATGTCTGGGAAAAGTTTCTGGAAGCCTCACTGTTTGTACATTTGGGATCGGATCAGACCTCCCTGCACAATCCCTGGGCGGGGGGGTATTATCCTGCCGGGCTATCCTTTGAAGAGGCACAGCTCATGATGGCGGACCATCCTGAAATATTCAGAGAAAAAGTACAGAAGTCCCTCCGGGCTCATATAGAAGCCATCAATGGCCATGTTGAAAATGGTACCTATTTTTTCGACTATGGCAATGCCTTCCTTCTCGAAGCTTCGCGTGCAGGTGCAAAGCTTTGGAAAAATGCCCATGGACAATTTACTGACCAGCCGGATTCTGCCGATGAACCCTGGATATACGCCTCTTATGTACAGGATATCCTGGGACCCATGTGCTTTGATTACGGGTTCGGACCTTTCAGATGGGTATGTACCTCAGGGGCTCCGGAAGATCTCCGGATCACAGACAAGCTGGCGCTGGAAGTCCTGCAGGAGATGAGAGAGGACGCCCCGCCGGAAATTATCCGGCAGTTGGAAGATAATATACATTGGATCAGGGAGGCAGAGAACAACAGGCTGGTGGTGGGTTCGCAGGCCCGGATATTATATGCGGATGCTGAAGGGAGGATGAAAATAGCCGAAGCCTTTAATAAAGGGGTAAAACAGGGCATCATTTCCGCGCCCGTCATCCTTGGCAGGGATCATCATGATGTAAGTGGTACAGATTCTCCTTACAGGGAAACCAGCAATATTTATGATGGCAGCAAATTCACTGCCGACATGGCTATCCATAATGTGATCGGGGATAGTTTCAGGGGCGCTACCTGGGTCTCTATCCACAATGGTGGCGGAGTGGGCTGGGGAGAGGTGATTAACGGAGGTTTCGGAATGGTTCTGGATGGCAGCCCTGAAGCCTCGTCGCATCTCAGGAATATGTTATTTTATGATGTAAATAACGGTATTGCCAGAAGGAGCTGGGCCCGCAATGAAGAAGCCCTTTTTGCCATCAAAAGGGAAATGGCCCGAACACCCGGACTTCAGATAACCCTCCCCTACCTTGTTAATGATGACCATTTAAAAGATTTGTTTTTGTAAATTTACATACAACCTCATTGTCAGCCCCAAAATTACTGTACAATCTATGAGATCCTACATCCCCCCAAATCCAGACTTCTGGACAGGCCGTCTGTCCGGAAAGGGCCTTTATCTGCACGAAAATATACGCTACCTACCATTGGATACATCCAGAGAGACGGACATTCGTCCGGCCATCGCCCTTCTGGGTTATGCCTGTGATGAAGGCATACGGAGAAATCAGGGCAGGCCTGGGGCAGCAAAAGGGGCTGATGCCATACGGCACCAGCTGGGCAGAATGCCCATGCATCTTGATGAGCGAATCATGCTTTTTGATGCCGGTTCCATCGGTTGTACTGATAATGACCTGGAAGGCGCTCAGAATGATCTGACCCTGGCCGTTTCCCAACTGTTGGAACTGCATTACTATCCTATTGTTATCGGTGGGGGTCATGATATGGCATATGGCCACTTTAATGGCCTCATTAGGCAACATCAGAATAAATCCATTGGAATTATCAACTTTGATGCCCATTTCGACCTCAGAAGAAACGAGACGGGCAATAATTCCGGAACCCCCTTTTACCAGATTGCCTCGGATTGCCAGGCGGGTGGACTTGACTTTAGGTATTTATGTCTGGGTATCAGAAGAGATGCGAACGACAGGGAACTCTTTCAAACGGCGGAACAGTTTGGAGTTGATTTTATCAACGCCAAGCAATTTGCCTTACACCGGCTCGTACAGATCGAGCGTGAAATACTTCAATTTATAAGTGAAGTGGATGCCATTTACGTGACCATTGATCTTGACGGTTTTTCATCGGCCTACGCGCCGGGGGTAAGTTCGCCTTCCCCTATGGGATTCTCTCCGGACATCGTGCTGGAATCGCTGAAAATCATTCTTGACTCGACCAAGACCATCGGAATCGACATTGCCGAAATGAATCCTGAGTATGATGCTGACGGGCTAACGGCAAAGTTGGGAGCCAGTCTTATACACTTTATTTTAGACCATCTCCCGTTATTCTAACCAGGACGCATAATATTTGCCGTCATCAATATCAAGCGCCGCTTTGGTAAGTTGCAGCGGTTTAAAAGTATCGATCATCACCGCGAGTTCTTCCGTTTTAGTTTTACCGATACTGCCTTCATAGGTTCCGGGATGCGGCCCGTGCGGAATACCGGCAGGATGCAGGGAGATATAGCCCTTATCAATGCTCTTACGGCTCATGAAATCACCGTCCACGTAATAAAGTACTTCATCGGAGTCTATATTGGAATGGTTATAAGGTGCAGGAATCGACTGCGGATGGTAGTCATATAACCTTGGACAGAAAGAGCAAACAACAAAGGCGGCAGTTTCAAATGTCTGGTGCACCGGCGGCGGTTGGTGTACCCTTCCGGTGATGGGTTCAAAATCATGAATGGAAAAACCGTAGGGAAAATTGTAGCCATCCCACCCTACCACATCAAAGGGATGGGTCGCATAAATAAGCTGATGCAATTGGCCCTGTTTTTTTATCTTCATCAGAAACTCGCCTTTCTCATCAAAGGTTTGCAGGTTACGCGGGAGTTTAAAGTCCCGCTCACAGTATGGTGATTGTTCCAGATGTTGCCCGAACCAGTTTCGATATCTTTTAGGGGTATAAATAGGATGATACGATTCTGCAATCAACAGACGGTTGTCCTCATTGTCAAAAGATATCTGATAGATCATCCCTCGCGGAATGATCAGATAATCGCCATATTCAAAGGGAATTTCGCCGAGCAAAGTCCTGAGAGTACCTGAACCTCTGTGTACGAACAAGAGCTCATCTGCATCCGCGTTTTTATAAAAATAATCATTCACAGATTTTTCAGGTGCCGCGAGACTGATATGGACATCCTTATTAAACAACAGAACCTTGCGGCTGTTGAGATAGTCAGATTCCGCAGCTACTTCGAATCCCTTGAGCAAGCGGGAGGTTATGTTATAGGGCTCGGCAGCTTTGGGTGCAATATCCAAAGATTTTGCAACCTGCTTTACCTGTGTCGGGCGATGGAGGTGATAAAGAAGGGAGGACATTCCGTCGAAGCCAATAGTCCCGAATAATTGTTCATAATGCAGGGAGCCATCCTGTTTTTTAAAGACGGTATGTCTCTTATGAGGGAAGGATCCCAGATGATGATACAAAGGCATGAAGAAAATTCTTTGGTTCTCCTCTAAAATTACGACAAATTAAAGGCATAGGGAAATGTTCACATCAAAATCTGCCAGCCTCAATCCGCAGTACATAAGACGCCTCCGCTTTAGGCAGGTCCATAAAAAAAGCCTCCCAAAAGGAAAGCCTTTCATTGGCAGTTACAGTGTAGCTGCACATTTGCATGAGTGCCATTTCCATAATACGGAACGGTTCATGCACAACACAACAAAACAAAGATACTAAAGCTTTTTGACTTTAGCCTATTTACCTTTCCTATTTATGGTTTCGGATGGTACGGCCGAACGATCAGTCTGGCTGCCTTGTCGTAATTGATGTAATTATAGGCCCAGTTAAATAGTACTATCACTTTATTGCGAAATCCTACCAAAGACATAAGATGCACAAACATCCAGATAAACCAGGCAAAGAATCCGGCAAAACTGATTTTGGGCAGGTCTACAACTGCCTTATTTCTTCCTACCGTTGCCATTTCCCCCTTGTTCCGATATGAAAATGGCTCCATCGCTGACCCAGCTAGTAGTTTCTCAAGGTTTCCTGCCAGATGCTGCCCCTGCTGTATAGCGGGCTGCGCCATCTGCGGGTGTCCTTTGGGATAGTTTTCGGTTTCCATATAGGCGATGTCACCAATGGCGAAAATCTGTGGATAACCTTCCACCTGATTGAACCTGTTCACCTTAAATCGATTGAGTTTTTCAATCAAGCCAGACGGCCCAAACCCATCAATCATGGCTCCGGTAACCCCGGCAGTCCATATAAAATTCCTTGTTTGTATTCTTTCGCCTCCTTCGGTAATCACTATATTTCCATCGTAACTTTTTACAATCGAATTCAAGTGCAACCGGACCCCCATTCGCTGCAGAAAAGCGGTTGCCTTTGCAGAAGCGTGGGCACTCATTGGCGGAAGTACCCTGTCCATACCTTCAAAGAGATGTATCTCCATTTCCTCTACATTCATGTGTCGGTAATCCATGGGGAAAACATTCTTCTTTAACTCGGCAAAAGCACCGGCCAGTTCTACTCCAGTCGGGCCCGCCCCAATGATGCAGATGTTCATCAATGCCCGTCGTTCCTTCGGATCCTCACAATCATCAGCCTCTTCCAGATTTTGAAGCATCAGGCTACGGATATTGAGGGACTGCGGCACGTTTTTCATGGGCATGCTATGGGTTTGTATATCCTTATTCCCGAAAAAGTTGGTTTTTGTGCCGGTTGCCATCACCAGGTAATCGTAGGAAAGAGATCCAATTGAGGTGTGCACCATTAGTTTCTCCGGATCCACCCGCTCCACATTCGCCCAGCGGAAGTGAAAATTCTTTAGTCGCTTCAGGATCTTGCGGATGGGATAGGCAATGGAATCAGGTTCAAGACCCCCTGTGGAAACCTGGTAAAGCAAAGGTTGAAAAGTATGGTAATTATGCTTGTCGATCATAACGATCTGGGCATTCAGGTGCTTCAGTTTCTTGGCCAGGGATATTCCTGCGAAGCCTCCCCCGATAATGACCACGCGCTTCTTGTCTGTTTGAGGCAGATTCATAAAAAGATTTTTACAAAAATACGCATAAAGGATGGCATCACATGGCTGTGATGCTGCAGGTAATAGCCCTATTGCCCGCCCCAGAAATCATCTTTGCGGCAGCCCCTTCACCACGGGAGTTTGCAGCTGCAGGATTCAGAAGCGGTCCACTGTCATGCTCTGCCAACAATGAATCTTGGTCAGCCTTTGAAAAAATTGTACATTTCATTTTAATAATTCACCCGGAAAATAGAAGCACTTATGAGTAATCGGTCATCAAGAAGGGATTTCGTTAAAAGAGCCACACTCGGCTCAGCCGCCATTGGCGTTGGACCGCACATCCTTGCGAACAACTACCGTCAAAAAATACAACTTCGCAGGACCTACGAACCTGAATCGTTTTCTGCAAATGATCAGATTCAGCTTGGCCTCATCGGATGTGGCATACAGGGGATTTATGATACCAAAGCGGCGCTGACTGTGCCCGGGTTTCAACTCGTAGCGGTCTGCGATCTGTATACCGGCCGGTTGGAAAGGGCAAAGGAATTGTGGGGTCAGGAAATCTTCACTACCCGGGATTACAGACAAATTCTTGAAAGAAAAGATCTTGATGCAGTAATTATAGCAACTCCGGACCATTGGCACCAGCCCATTACCATTGCTGCGTTAAAAGCAGGAAAAGCGGTGTATTGCGAGAAACCCATGGTGCAACGCTATGAGGAAGGTCAGGAAATCATAAGGGTTCAGAAAGAAACCGGGGCCCTTTGTCAGGTCGGAAGTCAGGGGATGTCATCTTTGGGGAATGAGAAGGCCAAACAGTTGTATAAGGATGGGGCGATCGGAGATCTGATCCTTGTTGATATGTATAGTGACCGCTATTCTTCGGAAGGAGCATGGCAATATCCTATCCCTCCCGATGCCAACCCGGGTACGGTGGACTTTGATACCTTTCTGGGAGGTACACCAAAAGTGCCCTATGACAATAAACGCTTTTTCAGATGGCGAAACTATCAGGATTATGGAACAGGGGTTGCCGGAGATTTATTTGTTCATGAATTCTCTACCCTCCATTTTATCCTGGATTCGATGGGCCCTGTATCCGCAAAATCTACGGGAGGTATCAGATTTTGGAAGGACGGAAGGGATGTGCCGGATGTCATGCTGACGCTTTATGATTTTCCACAGACGTCAACACATCCTGCCTTTAATGCCAACTTTCGCATTAATTTTGTTGCCGGTTCCGGTGGTGGTGGTGGATTCAGGCTGGTCGGAACCGAAGGCGCTATGGAGGTAGACAGCCATTTGGTAACTTTAAAGCGATCCAAATTGCAAATGGTTCCCGAAGGCTATTCCATGATCGCCTTTACCGAAGAAATGCAGAAAAAGATCAGGTCAGGTTATGCGATAACTGATCCGGAAAACAGGGAAGCAGAACTGAATGTCGGGGAGACCAATTTTGAGGTCTCCGATGATTATAAGGGTAGTCATTATGATCATTTTCACAATTTCGCCCAGGCGATCCGGGGCCAAAAAACCATCATACAAGACCCCACTTTTGGTTTGCGTGCAGCGGGTGCTGCGCTTCTGGCGAACGAAAGCTATTTTAATAATAAAACAGTGAACTGGAATCCGGAAAGTATGAAAATGGTCTGAAGAAGCGTAAAATTCTGAGAGAAATAATCACTACACTCCCTGAGATCATGGGTCGTTTTCAGCGCGAATAAACCTTTTAAAATAAAGAAATATAGCCGGGACTACCCCGGGTTGACTGAAGTTTCTAAATTGTAAAGGTGATCACAGGAACTTTGGAGTGGTTGGCGATATCCTCCCCGATACTTCCAATAAAAAAATGAGAGAGACCTTTGCGGCCATGGGTAGGAATTCCCACCAGATCGGCACCTACCTTTTCAATATAATTCAAAATCCCTTTTTCGACGCTGTAGTCATTATAAATTTCGACTTCCATGGCGACCCCGCAAAGGTGCAGGAATTCTGCTACTTTTTTGCTAATATCCTCAGAGCTCAGGAAGCGGTCACCTGGAGTATTTATATAAACAAGGTCGAGGGTTACGGATAATTCCCCGGCGAAATCCCTGGCCTTTTGAAAAGCCTTCTTATTTTCGGCTGACAAATCACAGGCGAATACAAATCTTTCTACTTTAAATTCATGCAGATCGTTCTTTATGACCAGCACGGGAACCTTGGAATGCCGCACCACCTTCTCTGCATTCGATCCAATAAAGATTTCCTTAAGGCCATCAGTGCCGTGAGACCCCATTACAATCATTCCGGCGTTGTGTTTTGACGCTACCTCATTTACTTCGCTGAAAACCTTAAAGTGCTTGATTACTGGAGTGATATGTACGTCTTTCAGGTAAGGTTTGTTTAAAAACTCATTTAATTTCTTCTCCGCCAGTTGAATAAAAAAAAGCGTTTGTTCAGGATAGTAGCCCTCAGAGGTTGAAATCATTGCTTCATTCAATTCAAGCATATGAAGGACAATAACTTCAGTATTGTGTGTTTTGGCAAGAGAGGCAGCCACCTTTAGGGCATATTCAGACTGTTCTGAAAAGTCAATTGGAACAATAATGGGCTTCATCGTCGGGAAATGATTTATTCAACAACCGTGTTTTGTCCTATAAAGTTAATGGAATCTGTTTGAACCCGATGCATGTCTTGCTATTTTATTAGGCCTCCGATGGAGTTGCCCATAGCGGTATAACATCTGCCGAAGGGAATAGATTTCCGGTTTTTCTCCGGAAATCAGGGACTCATCCCATCTCCTGTAGAATTAAACGCTATTGGCTGGTCAACTTTGGAGTAATTTAAAAGCTCTCCTTCATCCAATCGTAGGGTTTTCTTTTGATCCAATGCCCCCGGGTAAAATCCGGGAAATCCTGTGGTTCCCCATTATTTGCAATTGATAGTT